>JBDSZD010000145.1:0-6923 GCA_039925325.1 Sphingomicrobium sp. | reverse complement strand
GGCTGCGATATCCGATCATCAGTTTCTTGCCCGCCGCACGGCAGGCGGCGATCATCGCCCGGCATTCGGCGGACGAGATCGCCATCGGCTTTTCGCACATCACATGCTTGCCGGCGCGGGCGGCGCGGATCGTATATTCGGCATGCATGGAGTTGGGCAGAACGACATAGACGATGTCCACGTCGGGATTGTCGCGGATGCTGTCGAAGTTGGCGTAGCTGTATCGCGAGCGCGCCGGGATTTTATACTCGTCGCCGAATTGCTGGAGCTTCGCAGGCGTGCCGCTGACCAGCGCGGTCAATCGTGAATACTTGCAGTCCGCGAAGCGCGGCATGATCATCCGCGTCGCATAATAGCCCAGTCCCACGACAGCGTAGCCGAGTTTCCGCCCGGCAGTCGGAACTTGGGCTGAACCGCAGGCCGCAGCGGTAAGGCCTAGCGCGCCGATCCCCGTCAAGGTAGTCCGCCTGTCCAGATGGTCCGTCATTTGGGCTCTCCACATAGCGCGGCGATGATCGCAACTTGCGCCGGTCCCCTTGAAGCCGCACACTCGCTTTAATTCAACGCAAAAATTGAATGGCGGAGAGATGCACATGAACCGGAGCTTTGTTGCGGGTGCGTTGATATTCGGCGCGCTTGGGGGATTTTGCCTTCGGGCCCCGGCAGTCGCGCAAACGGCGGCGCATAGATCGCTCGGCCTGTTCGACGCACGTGGCGATGTCGGTTCGACCGCGTTTCCCGGACACGTCAGCTACAGCGCAGGAACCAAAAACTACCGGATGACCGCTAGCGGGGCGAACATCTGGGGGGAGGCAGATGCCTTCCATTATGCCTGGACGCGGCGTTCGGCCGATCTCCATATCGCAGCTGACATTGAGTTCGAAGGGAAGGGCGTCGACCCCCATCGCAAGGCGGGAGTGATGATCCGGCAGAGCGACAAGCCCGGCTCGCCCTATGCCGACGTGATGGTGCATGGGGATGGCCTGATCGCAATGCAGTACCGCGAGGTGCAGGACGGCCCGACACGGCAGATCGTTTCCAGCCTTAATGCCAGTAAGGCGCGGGTCCGGCTCGAGCGGGAAGGCGACTATGTCTGGTTCTCGGTCGCTGAAGCTGGAAAGCCGCTGCAACGCGCGGGGGGCAGCTTCCGCATTCCTTTCCAAGCGCCCTACATGGTCGGGCTTGCCCTTTCGTCGCACAACAATGCGGTCAGCGAGACTGCGGCTTTCTCCAATGTGTCGATAAGCGTGCCGAAGCTCTCCTACATCAGCGACACCGGCTATCCGGCGAAGGTCGAGGCGACGTTGGAAGTGATGGAAGTCGATAACGTCCAGAGCCGCCGCGTGGTGCGTCACTTTCCGGGCAAGATCGAAGCGCCGAACTGGATGCCGGACGGCAAATCACTGATCTACAATGCCGACGGCAAGATCTGGCGCATCCCGGTCGAAGGCGGCGGGCCGGTGCAGGTGAATACGGGCAGAAACCTCAAAAACAACAACGACCACGGCGTCTCGCCGGATGGAAAGCAGCTGGTGATTTCCGACCAGAGCCAGCGCGATGACTTTTCGCGGATCTACACGCTTCCGATCGGTGGCTCGGACCAGCCGGTGTTGCGGGTCAGCCACCCCGATGCGCGGTCTTACTGGCACGGCTGGTCGCCGGACGGGAAAACCTTGGCCTACGTCTATGTTCACGCGACCAACGGAAAATATGAGATCTGGGGCCGCGACATCGCAACCGGCAAGGACCGGGTCCTGATCGCCGGACCCGGCACCAGCGACGGGCCAGAATGGACGCCAGACGGCAGGCACCTCTGGTTCAACTCGACGCGTTCCGGCGCGATGCAAATCTGGCGGGCCAATGCCGACGGATCGAGCCCGGTGCAGTTCACCAAGGATCCAAACTTCCGCGACTGGTTCCCGCACATCTCGCCCGACGGGAAATGGGTTGCGTTCATTACGTTCGGGCTCGACATCGCGCTCGGTGATCATCCGCCAAACCGCGACGTGCTGCTGCGGATCATGCCGGCCGACGGAAGCGCGCCGCCGCGCGTGCTCACGCGGATGTTCGGCGGACAGGGGACGATGAATGTGCCGAGCTGGTCGCCCGACAGCAAACAGATCGCCTTCGTCAGTTACCGTCTGGTGCGCTAAAGTTCGCGAATCCAGATGTTGCGGAAGCTGATCGGCTGGCTGGGGTCGCCGTGGTCCTGCAGTTTGATCGGCGAGGGCCCATGCGGCTTGTACTTCGGTGCGCCAATATAGGCAGTTTCGCCTCGAACGGCGAAATCGTCCTGGACTAGCAGGCCGTTGTGGAAAGCGGTGACGCGCGCCTGGCTTTTGACGCTTCCGTCGGCATTAAAGGTCGGCGCATGCCAGACGATGTCGTAGGTCTGCCACTGGCCCGGCGGGCGCATCGCATTCACCAGCGGCGGCGACTGCTTGTAGATGCTTCCCGCCTGACCGTTGACGTAGGTTATATTGTTGTAGCTATCGAGGATCTGAATCTCGTAGCCCGCGTCCCCCGCGCCGGTCGAAGCCAGGAACAGGCCGCTGTTCCCGCGAGCCTGATCCTTGCCGCTGATGATTGTCGGAATGCGCCATTCGAGGTGCAGCTGATAATTGGTGAAGCTGCGACGCGTTTGGACGTTGCCGGTGCCCTTCTTAACGGTCATCGACCCGTCCGGGTTGGCGATCCAGCCGGCCGCCTTGCCGTTCATCGACGCCCATTCGCGAAGGCCTGTCTTCGGTCCCAGCAGAATCGTTGCGTCAGCCGGCGGGAGCCCGGAAAAAGAAGGTGCTGGCCGCACTATGGGCGGGACAGGCGTCCACTGCTCTGTGTCTTTGGGGTTGGCCTGCTGAAGGGCCACGGCGAGTGCGAGTGCGATGGTGATCATGCGCGCATCCTAGCGGACTTCAGCCAATGTTCCAGATGATTGTCAGCGTTACCCTTTTGCCACTTGCCTAACGTCCGACGGGCGGCAAGATGGACGCAGCCGGCGCCGCAGACGCACCGGATGGGGAGTTGGATGGCGAACTGGCAGCCGGACGTCATTGTCGTAGGATCGGGCGTGGGCGGAAGCATGGCCGCCTATGCGCTCGGTCGCGCTGGTGTGAAGGTCATGATCTTCGAGGCCGGTCGCCACTACGACCCCGAAAACGAAACCCCAATGATGAACTGGGACCGCGAAGCCCCGCTCCGCGCCTCCGGCACTCCGGACAAGCCCTTCGGCTTCTATGACGCGACAGTCGATGGCGGCTGGCAGGTGCCTGGTGAACCTTACACGGTCGCGGAAGGCAGTAAATTCATGTGGTGGCGCTCGCGGATGCTGGGCGGCCGCACCAATCATTGGGCGCGCCATGTGCCGCGCTTCGGCCCGCTCGATTTCAAGCCTTATAGCCGCGACGGACACGGTTTCGACTGGCCGATCGGCTATGACGATCTGAAGCCCTGGTACGACCGCTCCGAGCGGCTGATGGGCGTGATCGGCGAGAATATCGACTTGCCCAACGTGCCGCACTCGCCGCCCGGCACCCGCCAACCACCGCCGGTGCCGCGCGTTCCCGAATTGCTGCTCAAGGCCGTGTGCCAGGAAAAGGGCATTCCCTGCATCGCGCCGCCGCGCGCCGTGATCACGCGCCCGATCGACGATCGCCAGGCCTGCTTCTACGCATCGCCGTGCGACCGCGGCTGCTCGATCAAGGCCAACTTCCAGGCGGTTACCGTGCTGCTTCCGCCCGCGCTGAAGACCGGCAATGTGCGGGTCACAACCGATGCGATGGTTGCCGAGATATTGCTCGACAAGGCCGGCAAGGCGACCGGTGTGCGGTACATCGACAAGAAAACCGGCGTGTGGAAGGAAGCACGCGCCAAGGCGGTCGTGCTCGCCGCAAGCAGCTGTGAGAGCGCACGCATTCTCCTTAATTCGAAGAGCAATGCCTTCCCTAACGGGCTTGCCAATTCAAGCGGGGAGGTGGGCAAGAACCTTACCGATACCGTGGGTCTTGGAATCGGCGCACATGTGCCCGCGCTCGAAGGCCGCCCGCGCTACAACGAAGACGGTATTTCCTTCGCCCATGTCTATATGCCGTGGTGGCTGGACGACAAGCATCAGCAATTGGGGTTCCCCAGGGGTTACCACCTCGAAGTATGGGGCGATTGGGGCAAGCATCCGGGCATGGGTATCGGCTGGAACGCGATGTGGTACGACGGGTTCGGGCGCGGGCTGCGCAAACATATGCGCGACACTTATGCGACTACCATCGGAATGGCCGGGCGCGGCGAGATGGTTCCCAACAAGGATTGCTTCGTCGATCTCGATCCGGCCGCAAAGGACCGTTACGGAATCCCGGTTCTGCGCTTTCACTGGAAATGGGGCGAACCCGAGCTCCGCCAGGCCGAGCATATGCGCAAGACCATGCTCGAAATCTTCGACCGCATGGGTGCCAAGCTCAACGATCCTAAGGTTGCGGAAGGCCCAGCCAAGATCAGCGTCGGCGGCGAGATGATCCACGAACTCGGCACCGCGCGGATGGGGTCGAGCCCGAAAGACAGTGTCGTTGATAGTTTCGGCCGCGCGTGGGACGTGCCTGGGCTTTATCTGATGGACGGATCGATCATGCCCTCCAATCCGGACAAGAACCCGACACTCAGTATCATGGCGCTCGCCTGGCGCGGAAGCGTCGAGCTACTGCGGCGATCGAAGGCGGGCCGGTTATGAGCGACGAACCGCTGAATATCGACCGGCGCGTGACCCTGCAGTGGATGCTGACCGCGATGGCGGTTGGGGCTGCCCCGGTGCAGAGCGCCTATGCCGCCGCGCCGGCTTCGCCCTGGCCCACTGCCACGCCTGATCCGGTCAAGGGACCCGGCTATGGCACCGACCCCAATATGCTCGAGCCGGTCGTGCCTTGGCCGAAGACGCTCAGCGCTTCGCAGCTCGAAACCGCGGCTGCGGTGTGCGACACGATCCTGCCCGCAGAGGCCAGCTATCCAGCGCCGAGCACGGTCGGCATCCACCAGTTCGTCGATGAATGGGTGAGCGCACCCTATCCGCAGCAGGCGGGAGATCGCGCAATCATCCTCAACGGCTTCACGTGGCTCGACGCCGAGGCCGGGTCGCGGCACGGCAAGCCCTATGCCAAGCTGGAGGAGGCGGCGCGCGCACTGATCCTGGCCGATGGGGCGAAGACCGACGGCGGCGGCCGGGCATTTCTCGACCGGATGAAGTTCCTCGTGACTGGAGCTTATTACACCAGCGAGCAAGGTGTCGCGGAACTCGGTTACGTCGGCAACGTGCCGATTACCGACGGCGATTATCCGGGCCCGACGGCCGAAGCGATGGCGCACCTGAAGGGCGTGCTCGCCAGTCTCAACCTCAAATTGAAGTAGGATCATCCGATGAGTTTCACGCGGCGTGATTTCGTGAGTACCGGCATGGCAGGGATCAGTGCGACTTTGCTGCCCGGGATGGCAAGCGCCAAGCCGAGGGAAAAGCAGCGCAAGCGCGTCCCCAGCGACATCGTCAATGTCGCAATGATCGGCGCGGGCGGTATGGGCGCGAACAATGGCGCGAACCTGGTCAAGTCCAGCAATGTCAACATCGTCGCTCTGGCGGACGTCGACTTCGAGCATGTCGCAAAGTCGCTGCTCGGCGAGAACGGTGAGATGAATCCCGAGCGGCAGGCGCTCAAGGACGCCTACGATAAGGCCCCGCAATATTCAGATTACTGCAAGATGTTCGATGCCCAGAAGGACATCGACGCGGTCGTCATCGCAACGCCCGACCATCACCACGCTTTTGCAGCCAAGATGGCGATGGAGCGCGGCCTCCATGTCTATGTGCAGAAGCCGTTGACCTATTCGGTGCACGAGGGCCGCGTCCTGCTCGATCTCGCGCGCAAAAAGCCGAAGCTGGTCACGCAAATGGGCAATCAGGGCCATTCCGGCGACGATGGGCGGCGGGTGGTCGAGCTCATTCGGGGTGGCGTTATCGGCAAGGTGCGCGAGGCGCATATCTGGACCAATCGACCGGTCTGGCCGCAAGGCATCGCCAAGCCAGCCGACGAGGCCACTCCGGCCAGCCTCGACTGGGGCATGTGGCTTGGGCCGGCAAATGTCGATTGGGGCTACAATCCCAGTTACGCGCACTTCAACTGGCGCGGCTGGGTGCCGTTCGGCGTCGGCGCACTCGGCGACATGGGTGCGCATTTGATCGACTTCCCGGTCTGGGCGCTGGAACCGGGTCTTCCGACCAAGATCGAGACGCGCCATTCGGCGTGGGGCGGCGATACCAATCCGTGGGACGGCAAGGGCCCGGATGTGCTGACCAGCTATCCGCTGGCCAGCGTCACCCACTATCAGTTCGGCAACGCGCCGGGTGGTCCGGTCGAATTGACCTGGTACGACGGCGGGCTGATGCCGCCGACTCCGGAAGGCATCCCGCCGGGACGGATGGACCCAAGCGGCGGCGTGATGTTCGTCGGCGACCAAGGCTATCTCATCCACGAAACCTACGGCAACAAACCGATCATGTTCGGCAAGGACGTGGCCGAGCGGGCAGCAACGATCCCCGTCTCGCTGCCGCGGATCATCGGCGGGCAAGACGGTCACGAGTTGAACTGGATCCGCGCGATCAAGGGGCAGGAGTCAATTTCCAACCCGTTCGAATATGCCGTTCCGCTCAACGAGACGATGGTGCTCGGCATGGTAGCGCTGAAGGCGGGCCGGCCGATCGTCTATGACGGCAAGGCCGGCCAAATCACCAACGCGCCCGAAGCCAATCAATATCTGACGAGAGAATATCGCAAGGGCTGGGAGATTTAGAGGCACCAGTTCGGCGCCAATCCGAACTGGCTCCGGCCGGCATTGATCATCGTTTCCACCCGTTGATGGAAGCGGCCCTGATCGATACTGCTGATCAA
>JBDSZD010000144.1:0-3975 GCA_039925325.1 Sphingomicrobium sp. | reverse complement strand
AGCTGCGGTCGATCTTGAGCACGTCGATCGGCAAGCGCTGGAGATAGGCCAGGCTGGAATAGCCGGTGCCGAAATCGTCCATTGCGACGGTCGCATCGAGCGCTTTGAGCGCATCGAATACACGCGTTGCCCGGGCCGGATCCTGCACGATCGAACTCTCGGTCAGCTCAAGGGTCAGCCGGGTGCCGCTCAGCCCACTCGCTTTGAGTGCACTTGCGACCATCGCCGCGATATCGTCGCGCGCAACCTGGATGGCAGACAGGTTGACGCCAACATACAGCGGCAGCGCTTCTCCGGCCGCTTCATCCCAGTCGGCCACCGTCTGCGCGGCCTTGTGCATCGCCCATTGACCCAGCTGAAGTATCAGTCCGGACTCTTCCGCGACCGGAATGAATTCGTTCGGACTGATTTCGCCACGGTCCTCGTGGGTCCAGCGCGCGAGCGCCTCGAAACCGGCGACTTCGCCCGACTTGAGGTCGATCAAGGGCTGATAAAATAGCTTGAGTTCGTCCTTGTCCAGGGCCCGGCGCAACTCGGTTTCGATCGAAAAGCGGCGGCGTGCGGCGCTGGCTTCGCCCGGCTCATAGACCTGCGGCTTGCCCGCTTGCTTGGCCTGCTTGACCGCGAACTGGGCGCTGCGAAACAATTCTTCCGGGTCATGCCCGCCGTTCATCAAGGCCACGCCGATCGCGCATTCCACGCGAATTTCCAGCTCGGACAGTTTGAACGGTGCCGTCATCACGTCCTGGATGCGCTCCGCAGCCTTCAGCGCATCTTCTACTCCGCGCCGCAGGGACACCAGCACTCCGAACTCGTTTCCACCGGTGCGTGCAAGTACGTCGCCGGCGCGCAAGGTCAGTGTCAGTCGCCGGGCGAACGTGATCAGCAGCTCGTCGCCGGCAAGGCTCCCCATCGATTCGTTGATTCGGCTGAAGCGCAGCATGTCGACGATCAGCACCGCATGATCGACGTCGCGCGCGTTTTTCTCGCCCGCGACCTCGATCGCTTCGCTGAACGCCAATCGATTGGGCAGTCCGGTCAAACTGTCGCGCAGCATCTCGGCTCGCAACGCGCGCTCGGACTGCACTTCGACCGTGCGGTCGACGACGCTGAGCAAGCACCGCGACTTCGGATCCCCGCCCCGCGGCAATGGCGCGAGTTTGACCCTGAAATAATGGGCGGCGACTCCCTCACCATCGGTGAAATCCAGCTCGCCGCTATGATTCTCGCCCGAGAAAAACGCCTTGAGCAATTCGGCGATCGGGCCGGTCTCCGGCATTTTGGGTCCGTCGCCCCACGAGAATGTCGGCGTTCCAGTGCGTTTGACCATTTCGACAAAGCGGTCGTTGCGCGCCGTGGCGACGTAGCTGTCACGGTCTTCCGAGACGATGGCGGCCGCGATTGGAAGAGCTGCAAGCAGCGCCAGATCGTCCGCACTTGCGTGCGGAGTCGCGCCGGTTTGAGATCCCTGACGGCGTTTCGGCGACACCGGAAGGGCCTGAAGGGCAGCCTGCATGACGCACTCCTTGCGCCTCAAGGAGTTAATGCCGGGTATCCAAAACGCTGAAAAATTCACCCCGAATTAAAATATCAGGGTTAGCGCCGCGTTAGGATTTAGAAACGGTTGCTACGCGGAAAGCCTAACGGCGGCATGCGCCCAGCTGCGCCGCGCGCCGCTCGCCACGCCGTCAGGTCCGTCTCGGTCCGGATTCGCCCGCTCTCGCCGCCCAACGCCCAGCTCAAGCCGTCAGCCATCTTGAACGTCACCGCATCCGAAAGCCCACCATCGCGATATCGTTGCAGGGTAACGCCCTGCCCGCGCGCCAATTCCGGAAGCTCGGTCAACGGAAACACCAGCATCTTGCGATTCTCGCCGATCACCGCGACCGCGTCCGCCTCCGCCCGGATCGGCCGAATCACCGCCACCTTGGCTCCCGGCTTCAGGTTGACCAGTTGTTTGCCCTTGCGCGTTTCGGCCAATGTCGCCTCCCCGCTGGTCACGAACCCGCGCCCGTCGGTCGAAGCGATGAGCAACTTGGTGTCCGATTTCACGACCATCAGCGCGACGATATCGATCTCCCCGTCAAGATCGATCTGCAGCCGCACCGGCTCTCCGAACCCGCGCCCGCCGGGCAATTTGTCGCCCACCAACGTGTAGGTCCGGCCGTTGGCTGCGATTAGCGCGATCTTGTCGGTGGTCTGCGCGTGAAAGTGGCTGAATGGACCGTCTCCTTCGCGCCACTTGAGCTCCTTCATCTCCTCAAGCGCCACATGACCCCGCATCGCCCTTATCCAGCCGCGCTGCGACAGGATCACCGTGATCGGCTCCTTCTCGATCATCGCCGACCAGTCGATCTCGCGCGTCCCCGCCGCTTCCTCGATCCGCGTGCGGCGCTCGTCGCCGAACTTCTCGCGCAATGTCGCAAGATCGCGTTTCAGCCGCGTGCGCTGCCGCGCCGGGCTCTCGAGCAACTTCTGAAGCTCGTCCTTTTCCTTGGACAGGCTCCCCCGCTCCTTGGCGATCTCCATCTCCTCCAGCCGCCGCAAGCTCCGCAGCCGCATGTTGAGGATCGCTTCGGCCTGCCGATCGGTCAGCCCGAACTCGGCCATCATTACGGCCTTCGGCTCATCCTCGGTACGGATGATCGCGATCACCCGGTCGAGATTGAGGAAAGCGATCAGGAAACCGTCGAGCAACTCAAGGCGGTCGTCGATCTTGCCGATTCGCACCTCGCTGCGACGGACCAGCACCTCAATCTGGAACGCCAGCCAGGCGGTCAGCGCCTGCTTCAGGCTCATCACGCCGGGCGTACGGGTCGCGTCGAGCACGTTGAGGTTGAGCGGGAAGCGGATTTCCAAGTCGGTCAGCCGGTACAGGCTCTCCAGCAACAAATGCGGATCGACCGTGCGGCTGCGTGGCTCCAGCACCACCCGCACCGCCTCGTCGCTCTCATCCTTGACGTCGGCCAGGATCGGCAGCTTCTTGTCGGCGATCAGCCCCGCGATCTGTTCGATCAACCGCCCCTTCTGGACGCCGTACGGCATCTCGCTGACCAGCAGATGCCAGCCGCCGCCTTTCTCGCGCTCGACGCTAATCGCGGCGCGCAGCCTGAACGATCCGCGTCCGGTCGCATAGGCCAGCGATATGCTTTCGCGGCTGTCGACCAGCACCCCGCCGGTCGGAAAGTCCGGACCGGCGACAAAATCCATCAGGTCGCGATCTTCGGCCTTGGGGTTGTCGATCAAATGTCCCGCGGCATCGATCAGCTCGGTAACGTTGTGCGGCGGGATACTCGTCGCCATGCCGACCGCGATCCCGCTCGCGCCATTGGCGAGCAGGTTCGGGAACAGTCCCGGAAACACTTCCGGCTCCTCTTCCTCGCCATTGTAGGTGGCTTTGAAATCGACCGTGCCTTCGTCGAGCCCGGCCATCAGCTGCGCGGCAATCGCCGTCAGCCGCGCCTCGGTATAACGGTAAGCGGCGGCATTATCGCCGTCGATGTTGCCGAAATTGCCCTGCCCGTCGACCAGCGGATACCGCAGCGCGAAGCCCTGCGCGAGCCGGACCATCGCGTCGTAAACCGACTGGTCGCCGTGCGGGTGATATTTGCCGATGACGTCGCCAACCACGCGCGCGCTTTTCTTGTACGCGCCGGTCGGATCGAGCCGAAGCAGCCGCATCGCCCACAACAATCGCCGATGGACGGGCTTCAGACCATCGCGAACGTCCGGCAGCGAACGCGCGGTAATCGTCGAAAGCGCATAGACCAGGTAGCGCTCCGAGAGCGCGGCATCGAACGGGATATCGATTTCGGATTCAATCGGCTGCATCGCTCCGGTCTAGCAAGCCGCCGCCGCGCGCGTCGAGAGAGCGTGCTGACTTATCCACAATCCCTTCTGTCCTCGGCAACCGCCGGGGGCCGCCAGGATCGCTCAGTAATTGACGGTAACGTTGAAGATCCCGGAATAGCTGCC
>JBDSZD010000143.1:0-3173 GCA_039925325.1 Sphingomicrobium sp. | reverse complement strand
CTTGATAGGCTTGCATCTGGCGCGCGGACCAGGCGTTCATAATGTCGGAGCGCATCTTGACCGGCAGCGCGAACCAATGTGGCCGGCACATCAGGTGGCCGGGCTGGACGAGCGACGTGCAATGGTTTGTGGCGCAGAGCCGCCCGCGACCATCTCGGCGGATACACGACCGTCGTGAAGCGGGTCGCCTGATGCGAGCGCGCGGGAGTCCTTGTGGCGCGGCCACCCACGCCAACCGGACCGCGCGCGAGGCCGAGCGGATGCGCCGGCACAATGAAGAGATGAAGCTCGCGCTGGCGGAGGATTTGCCACTGTCCGAAGCGCGGCGGCGGCTCGCGTTCCAGCACTATCGCGAATGGGAACAGCGTAAGGCGCTGCGTGAGCGATGCGGGACGGCAGATGTCGCGGCCGTCGCCGAGACCATCGCGCAATCGCCACCACCGCAGGAATCGCCCCGTTACTGGTGGCTGGACGAGCGGCTGTGAGCAATCTCCGTCCAGCACCCGGATATTTCACCGCCGATCTGGTCAGGCGCGTGCTCGATCAGGCGCAGAAGCTGATGACCGTCGATAACGGCGGCATACCGGTGATGAAGATTCATCCCGCGAAGCCGAAGCTTCGCGTGGTCGCAGAGACAAATTCGGCGCCGCCTCCCGTTGAAACCAAACGGATGGGAGAGGAGGGACCGAAGGGAGAGGCGGAAGCTGCGATCCCGGCAGTGCAGGACGTCCGCGGAGCGTTCGAGACCGTCTCTCCCAAGCTCGCTGCCGCATCATCACATCATCAGGAATACCCAGGGGCGTCCGGTACTGCTCGCAAGGCACCCGGCGCGGCGTCATCGGGCGCTGCCGCGCGGAATATAGTTCGCGTCCCACTCACCGAGCCCGCGCCGATCAACTCCCCGGCGCGGGCTCAACTCGACCGGGATATCGCCTTTTTTCGCATTGCTTACGATCGCGGCATCGCGGTGGTCGATTTGGCGGCGGCGTTGGGTCGGCCTGTACCTACGATCCTAGGCGCGACCAAGCGCATGGGGCTTCAGTTCGGCAAGCGCGATCCCCTGTCCGTCCCGCTGACGCGCGAGTGGCTGATGACCTTGGCCGACGCCACGGTTCCGCTGCCCGAGCTGCGCAAGGACAGGCTGTACCGCGAGCGACTGGAGCGCGAGGCAGGGCTCAAGCGGGAGCGGCGGGCCGAGGCGCGCAAGAACGATCCCAGCTTCAAGCCGCTCGGCGCGCGTCAGACGAGCGATGCGGTCGGCAAGCAGCGGGTGGATCGGGTGAAGCGCGCGATAGTAGCCAGGGCAGAGGCCCGGTTGGATGCTGGCTTCACCAGCTCGGGCAATGTCCATGTCAAAATGGCGATGCGGTCGGTCGAAGCGCAGCGGAGCGAGGCTGCGCGCCGAGCAGACCCCGCCGAGCAGGCGAAGACGATCCTCCGCCGCAGAGGCCGAGTCGCCTATTCGATGAGCGTCCACGGCGGACGGGCCGACCTGTTTTTCGTCTCGGGGCTCGGCAAGGACCTAACACTCGATCAGCTGCTCGAAGCAGCCAGGCGGGTGTCGGCATGAGCGCGAGGATCGCCGAGGCGGTGAAGGCCGCGCGGCTCGCATTGGCCGGATCGAACCTGCTGCTACGCGCGGCCGAAACCGGGCAGCGCGAACTGGCCGAAGTCGCGGTCGGGACCCTGCTGGAAGCGACCGCCACGGCGATCGAACAGGCAGGGCTTCACCTGGACGAGACCCAGCGCGGTCAGCTGTACCGCGCGATCGTCGAATATATCGAACCGCGTCAGCTCGGTGACGCCTCCAGCAAGGAGGCCCCATATGGGTAAGCGTCGCTCTTCGCTCGACATCAACCAGCTCGGCTTCACGTTCGAGCCGCCGCTTCCCGCCAGCCATGCGGCCGACCTAGCCGGTCTCGATCGCGTCATCGCGGCCAGCGTCGCATGCGGACTGCGCGAGGATCCACGGTCGCGGCCGGAGATCGCGGGCGCGATGTCGGCGCTGCTCGACGAGGAAGTCAGCAAGCACATGCTGGACGCTTATGCGTCAGAGGCGCGCGACGGCCACAACATCTCGGCCGGGCGCTTTCTGGCCTTCATCGCCGCCACCAAGCGGCACGACATTCTGGATCATATCGTCCGGCGCATCGGGGCGGCGCTGCTGGTCGGTGAAGAGATCCACACGGCTCGCGCCGGCCACCTGCGGAGCAGGATCGCCGAGCTGCAGGCCGAGCTCAAGATTACGGAAAAACGCGTGCGGCCGATCGATCGGGAGGGGCGCTAGTGCAAGTGGGGGAAAGAGTGGGCCAAGGCTCCAGGCAATATTTTACGGCTGCGGAACTGGCCGAGCTCAACCTTCCCGGCCTGTCCAGGGCGAAACGGAAGATCAACGAGCGCGCACTGGACGAACGCTGGGCGTTGAAAGAGGATTTGGCCGGCATGCCGCTCGCGCGGCGGCAACAAGGCCGCGGCGGCGGGCTCGAATATCATCTGCAGCTGCTGCCCGCCTCGGCGCGGTTGGAGCTCACCAAGCGCGGCCTGGTGGGCGCGGGCGCCGGTCCTGATGCCCAGGCAACTGATGCCCAAGATTCCGGCTGTGCCCCGCACAGTCGATCTTGGGCATGGTTCGAAGCTCAGTCCGCCAAGGTGAAGGCGGAGGCCCAGCGTCGCGCGGCGATCGTCGCGTCCGTCGAGTCCTTTGAATCGGGCGGACTGACGAGATCGGCCGCGGTCGGATGCGCCGCCGCCGAGGCGGACGTCGCCACCTCGACGATCTGGAACTGGCTTGAGCTGGTCAACGGCGTCGACCGCACGAACCGCCTTCCGCACTTAGCCCCGAGGCGAACAGGCGGCGGCGCCGAGGCCGCGGTTGACGACGAAGCGTGGCGCTTCTTTCTGTCCGATTATCTGCGGCCGGAGGAGCCGACGCTCGCGAGCTGCTACGCCCGCACGGCCAGCACCTTTCCGACCGTCGCGTTGCCGCATCCCAAAACACTGCAGCGCAAGATCGAACGCGAAATCGACCCGCGGCTCGTCATTGCCAAGCGAAAAGGGGTGGAAGCGCTGTCGCGCACGGTTCCGCCGCAAAAGCGCACGGTCGCCGATCTTCACGCGCTCAATTGCGTCAACATCGACGGCCACAAGTTCGATATTTTCACCCGCTGGCCAGA
>JBDSZD010000142.1:0-4472 GCA_039925325.1 Sphingomicrobium sp. | reverse complement strand
CGCGAACGCCTCCCTGGGCTGCCACCGGGAACGCCATCATGAGTGCGCAGGCCGACGCAACAAGGGCGCGAATGAACGGGTTCATCATATGCTCCGGCGATCAGCGCTTCTTGAGCGAGGTTAGCGGGAAAGCCGCGCCCTCCTGCCGAAAAGAAAAGGCCACCTGATCCCCAACTCCGACCGTCACTGGCACACCAGCGGACACGGTGAAGCTCATTGTCATCGCTGGCCAGCCGATACCGGCGATCGGACCATGCGCGATGCTGACCTGGTTACCCGCAATCGCGGTCACCTTGCCGGTTCCGCTATAGGTTTGAGCACTTTCGCTCGCGGGCGCGGTTGGAGTCTTTGATTCGGACTTTTGCTGCTGACCGCAGGCGGCAAGCGCGAGCGCGCCCCCAGCGGCAAGTAACTTACGATATTCCATGAACTGTTCCTTCCGTCAGGCGTGAACGCCCGTTGGCAATCTGCGCGCGTGCCGACGCGGGGGCGTCGTTCACGCAGGTCAAGCGGATTGTTGGAAGGTCAGGCTCGTGGAGGGGGATCGAGACCGGAACTCGGCACAGACCCCAATTCATTGAGGGAAGCCCAAGCGAGCTCCGGCGGAGCAAGCACAGCGCTGCTCAAGCCAGTGTCATTAGAAGGGATTACCGCGGCGGCCGAAGGCGCCTGGCACGCTGGTGTGCAGCAATCCATCTTGCTGTGATCGGCGTTCTTGCGGGGCATGTCCTTGCCCATCGTGCAACCGGTCATCGTATCGCTGGATTGCAGGGCAGCACCAGCCGCAGCTGGTGCCAGGGCCAGTCCAATTGCACACATCATCGAGATGATGACCCGGATCATGAAGATAAGGATAGGCACCAGAGGCTCAGTGTCAACAACGTAGGCGGACGGTACTGGTGTCCGTTTCAACACTAAGCAGACATCGTGACACGAACGATGAACGCCCGTCCGCTCAGGGGAGGGGCTTACGTTCCATAGAACGACTGGAATTGGCGCTTACCGGAACGCCACAACTGTCCATTCTAAGCAAGTTGCCTTACCAAAGGGGGAGGTGAATTTCTGTGGTACCGCTAGAGCCCAACCTTATCGAGGGCTGAAGCGAGCTCTCCACTCATCTCTGTGTCGCCTTTCGGCGTGAGGCGACCCAGGACGGTTTGCAAACGCTTCTGCGCCACTTGTAGCGTCTTGTGTCGCACTTCCCGGCTTAAGTTTGTCCGCGATGAGGGACTCGCGCGAAGTAGCGCCGACCACTTGGCTTCCTCTGCGGCGAGAATGGCGACGGCAAGTCGGAGACCATCTCGCCGGCCGTGGGCGTAATCATCTGACATCGGGGCCTCCCAGGTGTGGCTGCCATATTCGCTACGCCCTAGACGGATGGTGTTTCAGGTTCCGAGCAGATGGCCTCAAGTTGTGCAAAATAAGCGGTGCGGGACTCTGGTACCCCAGTGGTACGCCGCGCTACTTCGCTCTGACCGGTATTCGCCTAAGTCATTGAAAAAATGGTGGACGCACTAGGGCTCGAACCTAGGACCCGCTGATTAAGAGTCAGCTGCTCTACCAACTGAGCTATGCGTCCCCAAGATGACCTGGGTTGCCTTTTGGGGCAAATGCGCCGGCAGCCGAAGCTTGCGCGCCGCGGGCCGGTAGCATGACGTCCAGAGGGGCGCAACCGCGGCCGGGCCGCCGGTCATTCCAACCGCGAGGTCGTCCGCTGCTGCCGCTCGAGCGACATCAACAGGCCGAGGCAGATCATCACGGTCATCACCGCCGATCCGCCGAAGCTGACCAGGGGCAAAGGGATGCCCACGACCGGGGCCAGGCCCATCACCATCATCAGATTGATTCCGGCGTAGAAGAAGATCGTTGCGGACAATCCCGCAGCCGCCAGCTGCCCGAACCGCGTCTTGGCGTTGGCGCTGACCTTCATGCCCCAACGCACGACGGCAAGGAAGGCGAGGATGACGATCGCGCCGCCAACCAGTCCCCATTCCTCAACCATCGTTGCGAACGCAAAGTCGGTGTGGCCCTCGGGCAGATAGTCGAGATGGCTCTGGCTGCCATTTAAATAGCCTTTGCCGAAGATCCCACCGGAGCCGATCGCGATCTTGGACTGGCTGATGTGATAACCGGCCCCGAGCGGGTCGCTTTCGGGATCGAGGAAGATCAGCACACGCTTGCGCTGATAGTCGTGCATCATTGCGTAGACGATCGGCAAGGCAGCGGCGACGGCTCCCGCTGCCGCTGCGAAATACCACATCGGAAGTCCGGCAAGAAACATCACCACCACTCCGCCGAACAGCACCATCAAGGAGGTTCCGAGGTCAGGCTGGAGCAGGATGAAGCCGACGGGCACACAAATCAGGGCCAGTGCCGGCCATAAGGCGCGCCAACGGCGGATGTCCCCCGCCGGAAGCAATTCATAAAAGCGCGCGAGGACAAGCGCGATCGCCGGCTTCATGAATTCGCTCGGTTGGAGCCGGATAAAGCCAAGGTCGATCCAACGTTGCGCGCCCTTGCCGACGAAGCCGACCATCTCGACGATCACCAGCATGATCAGGATCGCGGCATAGGCCGGGAACGTCAGGCTCTTGATCGTCGATTCCTTGACCCAGGAGATTGCGATCGCGAGGCCGAAGAAGACCAGGACGGTAATCCCTTGCTTCAGCGCCCACGGCTGCATTGCGCCACCCGCCGCCGAGTAAAGCGTGAGCAGGCCGATCCCGGCGATTGCTGCAATCAGGAAGATCAGCCGCCATGGCAGACGCGCGAGCGGTTGCGGAATGATCGCCGAGGAAATCATGCCGTCACCTTGGCCGCCGCTGCGACGGCCGCGGCCCGCCGCGCGTTGCGTTCGGCAAGGCTGCCGCCCCATTGTTCCTCGAACCCGTGCAACGCCTGCAGCGCCTTCTTGCGGTCGAACAGAAAGGTGAGGGCGTCCTTTGCGACGGGTGCGGCCGCGCGCGCGCCGCCAAGGCCATGTTCGATCACCACGGCGCCCGCGTAGCGCGGCTTGTCGAACGGGGCGAAGAACACGAACAGGCCGTGATCGCGGTATTTCCATTCCCCGCTCTGGCCGCGTTGCGAGCCCGCGATCTTGCGGACCTGTGCGGTCCCCGTTTTCCCGCACATCTGGATGTCGTCGAACGGCAGACGGCTGGCGCCTGCGGTGCCGTCGCCATTGACCACTTGCCACATTCCGCCCCGGACGGTTTCGAGGTGAGCTTGCGGGATATCGAGCGCGGTCGCGGGTTGCTTGTGCACCCCGATCAGTTGCGGTTGGATGTTGCGTCCGGACGCGATCCGCGCGGCCATCACCGCCAGTTGCAGCGGGTTGAGGATCAGGAAGCCCTGCCCGATGGAGGCATTGAGCGTGTCCGAAGCGGTCCAGTCGGGCCGCTCGAGAAAGCCCTTCGTCTCGTGATAGCGCCGGTTTTTCCAGGCGCTGTCGGGCACGGTTCCATAATTCTGACTGACAACCGGAAGATCGAACTTCGCGCCCAGCCCAAGCATCTTCGCCATCGGTGCGATCTTATCATAGCCGATGCGGTTGCCCATCGCGTAGAAATAGGTGTTGCAGCTCTTGGCAATCGCGCGACGCATATCGACCGAGCCATGCCGGCCAAGACAGCGGAAGAAGCGATTCCCAAGGCGATATCCGCCTGGGCAGAAGATGCGCTCCGTGGGATCGACGCCGTGCGCCTGAAGCGCAAGCGCGTTCATTGGCTTGATCGTCGATCCTGGCGGGTAGAGCGCATTCAGAACCTTGTTGAGCAATGGCTTGCGCGGATCCTCCGAAAGCATCTTCCACTCTGTCCGGCCGATGCCGTCGGAAAAGCTGTTGGGATCGTAGGCGGGCATCGACACCAATGACAGGATATCGCCGGTCAAGCAGTCGAGGATGACGCACGATCCCGATTCCTCGCCAAGTCGGCGGGCGGCAAATTCCTGCAGGTCGGAATCGATCGCGAGCTGCACCGTTCCGCCGCTGCGATCTGGCTTGGGGGTCAGTTCGCGCACCAGCTTGCCGCGCGCGGTCAGCTCGACACGCTGTCCACCCGGCACTCCGCGAAGCCGGGATTCCAGCGTCTTTTCCAGACCTTCCTTGCCGATCTTGAAACCCGGTGTGATCAAAAGCGGGTTTTTCTCCGCTTCATATTCCTTGGCCGAGGCGGTCCCCACATAGCCGACCAGATGGCCGATTGCCGGCCCATCCGGATAGTAACGGGAAAAGCCGCGCATCGGCTGGACGCCGGGTAATTCCGGCAGGCGCACGGTGACTGCGGCATAGCGATCGTAGGGCACGTTTTCCGCGACCGGGACCGGCTGATAGCCGCGCGCGATCTTCAGCTCTTCGAGGATCCGCGTGACGTCGTCGACGGTCAGTTGGAGAGTCTGCGCAAGCGTCCGCAGCACATGTTCGACATTTTCGAGCTGGTCGGGAATGATATCGACACGAAAATCGCTGCGGT
>JBDSZD010000141.1:0-8943 GCA_039925325.1 Sphingomicrobium sp. | reverse complement strand
AATTGCAGGATCACGAGGCCGGTCATCGAAGGTTTGATGACATCCGCGTCGAAGCGGGCGATCGCCGCGCGTTCGGCTTCGCTCATTCCCAGGGTCGCCACGCGCAAAAGCTCCTCAAACCAGACCGGAAGCCGCCATATGGGCGGCGTGCTTGCTCCTCACAAGCGGTTACGGTTGGCGACCGATCGGCCCCTTGCGAACTGGCGCCGCCCCATGCTAGGCGCCCGCCTCACCTCACCGGACCTGCGTTCGGTTTGCTCGAGAGCGGGCGTAGCTCAGGGGTAGAGCACAACCTTGCCAAGGTTGGGGTCGAGGGTTCGAATCCCTTCGCCCGCTCCAATCGAGACCTGCCGGGGGCAGGTCGTGGATTGGAGCGCACGAGCTTCGCGAGGGGCGACAGGCTTCGTTGAAATTTGATCGTCGCTGCGGTTGAGCGCGGAGCTCTCGGAATTCTGGCGTTCCGAACGTCTGCCTTCTCCATTGCGGACATGGGCTGTTCTGGGTCACAACAGCTAGATGAAGACTTCGCTACTGCTCAGCTTCGCCGCGCTGTTGTCGCCGGCTGGCACATTCGCCGCTCCGCCCACAGCTTCTCAGACGCTCGCGCCCTCCGCGCAAGTCGACAAACCTGCTAGCCCCTCGAAGCGGCTTCTCATCCGTCGATATCTGCGTGCGATTGGGCGACAGGAGCAGCTTGATACCGGCAGCTTCCTGGAACGGTATTCCATTCCGGGCGGACCCATGTGGCAGCTATCGTCCGGCCAAGTCGTGCCCGAGAGCCTGAAAGGCGGCTTTGAAAAACGAATGGCCGCACTAACGAATGCTTATGCGAAGCATCGAGCTGAATACCAGCAGGCCTTCGAGGACCATGTGAACTGGGAGTTCACCGAGGACGAACTGACTGAGATAGTCGGCTTCTTGGAGCGCCCAGTGGGCAAGCACTTCCTCGACGGACGATGGCGCATGGAGGCTTACGTAGGAACCAACACCGAGGAGTTGGAGGCGCAAATCGTCAAAGACGCGATGGCCAATCTTACAAAATAGCGAGTGTCCGCCTTCCGCCCCAAGCCGACTCTAAGCTCAAGGTGGTCCTACCGAAGCCGCGATCCCTAAAATAGCGCCTGCTCCCGAAACCATTTGGTCAGCACATATTTCGTGCCTTTGCGCACCGGCATCCCCTGGTGGAGCGTCGCGGGGTTAGGGCGTCCGTCGGCGAGCAGGTTGTTCCACGCCAGCAGCTTGCCCGTTTCCGGTTGCACCGTCTTGCCGATGGTCTTGAACCGGGTCGCGCCGCCGGCTTCGGGTTGGTTGAGATAGATCATCGCGGTCCAGGTGCGTTGGCCGCGTTCCCCGCAATGCTCGTAATAGCTCGCCTTGCCCGACTCGAACGTGTCGGTGTGGGGCTTGAATTCCTGGCCCACGGCATAGCGTTGCCCCTGCATCGGCTCGCCATGTTCGGGAGCAATGCCAAGCAAGTCGCAAATCCGGGCATCGACCTTGGCGACGACCGCGTCGGACGGGTCGAGGTCGCAGGTTTCGCTGGTGCGGAAAAAAGCGAGGCCGAGGTCGTCGGTGATCGTCGAAGGTCGCCGCTGCCGATCGATCATTTCGATCAGCGATGCGCAGGTTTCCGTATCCAGGAATAAGCGCAGGACGAATAGCTGCAGCGCCGGGCTGGGGACGCGCTGAACGCCCTCAGCAATGGCCAGCCGCCCTGCGACCGGATCAGTAAGACGAGCGGCCACGCGCCTCGTGCGACGCAATCACGGCCTTGGTGATGTCGCGCATCAGCCGCTGCGCGCTGCCGCTGGCGTTGTTGTTCGGAACCGTCATGATCGCCATTGCATAAACCGTTCCGTCGGGCGCGGTCAGCAAGCCGATGTCGTTGATCCCGCCGATGCGGCCGTTGAGTTCCTGCCCGGTTCCGGTCTTGTGGTTCCACCCCCAGCCGGGGGCGAGCGCCGCGCGCACCCGCATTCCCCCGGTCTTGGTCCGGCCCATCGTGGTCAACAGCTGGTCGGTCGAGGCTGGAGACAGCAATTCGCCTTTCTTCAACCGTGCCAATGCATAAGCTACCGCGTGCGGCGCAGCGCCGTCGTAGGGATCGGAAATATAGCGTTCGAAGCTGGCGCGCCGGAGACTCATCGGAAGCGCCGCGCGCGCCTTGTAGAACGCGCCACCGATCGAATAGCTTTGGCTCCACGTCAGCCCCGCGATCTTCGATTGGAGCGATCGCTCGCCGTCAAAAAAGCGGATGGCGCCGAGATTCTTGCGAGCGATCGTGTTGCGCACCGCGGCGGGACCGCCAATCGAGCGCATCAATTTGTCGTTCGCCGTATTGTCGCTTTCGGTAATCGCGGTGAACATCAGCGCTCCTAACGTGGTCGTATGGCCACCCCCAAGAATCTTCGCCGCGATCGGCTGATGAAACAGCGTCAGGTCGGTGAGATCGAAGGAGACCCGGTCGGTCAGCTTCACGCTACCGCGATCGACCGCATCCAGCGTGCTGATTGCTACCCACAATTTCGAACAGCTTTGCTGCGGGAACAAGACGGCGCTGTTCCATTCGGCTTCCCAGCCGTCGCTCAGCGAAACCACGGAAACCCCGGCCTTGCCGTCGAAACCGCGGCCTAATGCTGCGATTTGCGCTTGCAGGCGCGCGGGCACAACGGCGGCGGTTCGTGGCCGTACAGCGGGATTGGGTTGAGGCGCCGGCCGGGCAACCGAAAGCGGAGCGAGTGGGTCCGGGGCCATCGCCGACGAGCCGACCTGGGCTGTCGTCGCAGCCAAAGCCGCAAGTCCGACGCGGCTCCAAACTGACGTCATGACCCCTCCAAAATGCAAGACTTCGTTGCCCTTTCAATGCCTTGGCGTTTCAGACCTGAACCCCGGCTGTGCGCCGCCGCCGCCCCACAACGGAATCGCATTGTCCGCTGCGCTTGCCAACCCATTTTGCGATTCAGCGCGGCGATGCCCCGACCAGCAGCGCGGACGATTCGATTTCGTCCAGTGCGCGGTGGGCCGCGACATAGCGGCGGGCTTTGGTCACCCAGCCGGTAGCGCGTTGCGCGCCGGGGAGGCGCATTGTTTCCGCCACCGCGGCATCGACGTCGCCCGCGGCGAGGCGGTCCATGGCGCGCGCGTGCCGGGCATCCGGCTGCATCGAAGGCACATTCGCGCGCCGGATCTCGATCAGGCTTCCAAACTCCCGGCGGAAGCTGGACAAAAACCCGTCATTCTCCCCTCGGCCGCGAAGCTCGGGTCCAAGCGCTGCATAGTCTGCCCGCAGCTGGTCTAGCCGGACCGGATTGCGCGATGCGGTGATGATCGTCGCCACGGCCTGCCGATGCTGCACGCCAAATCGGTCGATCAGCAAATTTTCGAGGAAACCCAAGGCAACGCCGCGGTCGATCGCGCGCCGTGCAGCGAAGGCGACGACCAGCGCATCTGCGCGCCCGGCCGATCCCTCGGCGCGCTGGGAGCTTTGCTCGACCCGCGCGAGCCGCTCCTCGAGTTGGGCGATGCGGCCGGTGTCGGCTGTGGAAACAGAAAGGACCGGTGAGACCGTCGGCTGAAACGCCAGCGGTCTCGCGCGGACGATTTGAAGCGGCGGAGCAGGCGTAATCCCAAGAAACCGCGCCGCGGGGTCGTATCGCCCGAGAACCCAGACCGCCGCGGCGGCACCGGCGATGATGAGCGATATCGCGATCAGAAGCCGCGCGCTCCAGCTCAGCCGAGGATGAGTGCCGTTCATCGTTACGCCGGCTTGTCGCACAGCTCTTTGGCAAGAACCAGCAGCGAGCGGTCGTCGGGGCATTCGGCCACCACAACCTGCAACCAGCCTTCACCAAGCCCCTCGGCCGCAGCCGCGCTGATTGCTGCGACGGCAATGCGGGAGCGCTCCAGGACAAGCTCGGCAAAGCGCCGGGCGGCGCGCGGAGAATGGACTGCGACGACCTCCGCATCGCTTAGTCCCTCGGGAGGCGGAAGTTCGGCGGAGCGGTAGACGGGTATGTGCGCGATTTCATGCGGCCCATCGCCAATCTCCGCGCGGTCCTCGCCGCACAGGTGCAGCAGCTTCTGCCCGCCTGCGATCGATCCCAGCAGCTGCTCCGCGCCTGCCGATCCGGTGCCGGCAATGTCGAACCCCGCATTGCGCGCTGCTTCCGCCGTCGCCTCCCCCACTGCATAGACCTTGAGGCCGCGCAGCTGCGTGAGCCCGTCGCCCGCGCTTCGGACAGCGTTGGCGCTGGTCAGCAGCAGCCCGTCATATCCCGCCGCTTCGGGCGCTTCCCAGGCGAGCCGTTCGATCGCGAACAATGGGTGCGACACGGCGTGGATCG
This sequence comes from Sphingomicrobium sp., assembly GCA_039925325.1. Classification (GTDB taxonomy): domain Bacteria; phylum Pseudomonadota; class Alphaproteobacteria; order Sphingomonadales; family Sphingomonadaceae; genus Sphingomicrobium. The sequence goes on along the minus strand of JBDSZD010000141.1, from coordinate 4,600 downwards.
CGAGTTCGCGCGCAATGGCCAGGCTCGCGGACGCTCCAGGCTCAGGGCGCAGGATCGTCAGCCGCCTCATGCCGGCTGGAAAAGTCTCCGGATCGACTCCGGCGCGCGCTCAAGCATCGCTTTCGCCATCTTCAGCGGCCGTTCGCGGTCTCCGCATTCGAAGATCGCTTTTTCCTCGATCATCTCGCTGCCGTCTTCGGAGAAAATCTGCGCCCGCAGGTTGAGCTCGCCCTCGTCGAGTACCGCGAGTGCGGCGATTGGGGAATGGCAGGTTCCACCAAGTGCACGAGTCAGCGCGCGCTCGGCGATCACCTGCCAGTAGGTCGCGGCATGGCCGATGGTGCTGAGCACACTTTGCACCATATGATCGTCCGTGCGGCATTCGATTCCAATGACCCCCTGGCATGGGGCCGGAAGCAGGATTTCCACGGGGATGGCGGTGCCTACCCCGATCAGGCCGAGGCGCTTCAGCCCGGCAGAGGCGAGCAGGGTTGCATCAACCTCACCGGCTTCGACCTTCCTGAGGCGGGTTTCGACATTGCCGCGAATCGGAACGACGTTGAGGTCCGGCCGCATCGACTTGAGCTGCGCGGTGCGGCGCGGCGAAGAGGTGCCCACGATGGCGCCCTCCTTGAGCTTGTCGATGCTTTCGGCCCCGATCAGCCGGTCGCGCATGTCGCCGCGCGGCCTCACCGCAGCGAGATGGATCCGCTCGGGCCGCTCGCTTTCGACGTCCTTGAGCGAGTGAACGCAAAAGTGGACATCGCCTTCGAGCAGGGCCCGGTCGAGCTCCTTCGTCCACAATGCCTTCCCACCGGCCTCGGCCAGGGGCCGGTCCTGAATCATGTCGCCGCTGGTGGTAATGGGCACGATTTCGATATATCCGGCCGGCCAGCGCTGGCTGGTTTCGAGCGCCGCCGCGACCTTGCGCGCCTGGGCCAGCGCCAGTGGCGATCCGCGCGTTCCGAGCTTCAGTCCCATGCCCGCCCCCTAGTGCATTGTCCGCGCATCAGGCAAAGGCCTTCGGCAATGGCGCTCATCCTCGGTCTCGAATCTTCCTGCGACGACAGTGCCGTAGCGCTGGTAACGAGCGACCGCAGGATATTGGCGCATGCGGTGCGCGGCCAGAACGAGGCGCATCGCCCTTATGGGGGCGTTGTACCGGAAATCGCGGCCCGCGCCCATGTTGAAATCCTGCCAACGCTCGTGCGCTTAATATTGGACGAAGCGAAGGTCTCGATCCACGATGTCGATGCGATCGCGGCGACGGCGGGTCCGGGCCTGATCGGTGGCGTCATGGTGGCATTGCTCACGGGCAAGGGTTTGGCGCTGTCGGCCGGCAAGTCCTTGATCGCGGTCAATCATTTGGAGGGACACGCGCTCAGCCCGCGGCTCGTCGATCCGGATCTCGGTTTCCCTTATCTGTTGCTGCTGGTGTCGGGCGGTCATTGCCAATTGCTCGAAGTGCATGGCGTAGCGCACTATCGCCGTCTGGCCACGACGATCGACGATGCCGTGGGCGAGGCGTTCGACAAGGCGGCCAAGTTGCTCGGCCTTCCCTACCCCGGCGGGCCGGCGATCGAAGCTTTGGCCGCTGCCGGCGATCCCGATAGCGTGCCGCTGCCCCGCCCGATGTGCGGCTCGGCGGAACCCCATTTCTCCTTCGCCGGTCTCAAGAGCGCTGTGCAGCGGGCAGTGGCCAAGGGTACGTATCGGCCGGCGGACATCGCGGCCAGTTTCCAGCAGGCGGTCGTGGATTGTCTGGTGGATCGCACCGTTCGCGCTTTGGCTGCTAGCGAGGCTCCGACCTTAGTGGTTGCGGGGGGAGTCGCGGCCAATTTGGCCGTTCGCACCGCGCTTGCCGATCTGGCCGCGCGGTCCGGCCGGCGATTCTCGGTGCCGCCGGGCTGGCTGTGCACCGACAATGCCGCGATGATTGCGTGGGCCGGTGTCGAGCGGCTCGCGGCCGGCCTCACCGATCCGCTCGATGCTCCCGCTCGGGCGCGCTGGCCGCTCGACGAAGCGGCCGAGGCGGTCCGCGGCGCTGGAGTGAAGGCATGAATCGCATCGCGATTATCGGCGGTGGCGCGTGGGGAACTGCGCTGGCTCAAGTCGCGGCGGGTTCCGGCGATGTGCTGCTGTGGGCGCGCGAGCCCGAAGTCGTGGACGCCATCAACGCGCGCCACGAAAACACGTCGTTTCTGGCTGGGCAGCAGCTCAACCCCGCGATCCAGGCGACCGGCGACCTTGCCGATCTCGCAAGCTGCGATGCCTGGCTCGTCGTCACGCCGGCACAGCATATGCGGTCGGTTCTCGAGGCGGCGCCCCACAATGGCCAGCCGCTGATCCTGTGCGCAAAGGGGATCGAGGAGCGCAGCGGGCAATTGCTTCATGACGTCGCCGGTCAATCGTGCCCGAAAGCCCCGATCCTCGTGCTGTCCGGGCCGACGTTCGCGCACGAAGTCGCTGCCGGCTTGCCGACCGCTGTAACGCTCGCCGTTCATGATCAGGAAGTTGGGGAAAGTGTGCGGCGGCGTCTGGGCGTACAGGCCTTCCGAATTTATCTGAGTGACGACGTCGCCGGGGCCGAAATCGGTGGCGCGGTAAAGAACGTGCTCGCGATTGCTTGCGGGGTGGTCGAGGGCAAAGGGCTCGGCCAGAACGCGCGCGCAGCGCTCATCGGCCGGGGCTTTGCCGAAATGACTCGCTTTGGCCTTTCGCGCGGGGCGCGGCGGGAAACGCTGGCGGGGCTTTCGGGTCTTGGGGATCTCGTGCTGACCTGCTCATCGACCAGCTCGCGCAACTTCTCGCTCGGCAAGGGGATCGGTGAGGGCCGGTCCGCGGCAGACCTGATGGCCGACCGGCGAACGGTTGCGGAAGGGGCTTTCACCGCCCCCGTCCTCGCAAGGCTGGCTGCCGAGGGGGGCGTGGACATGCCAATCGTAGCCGCCGTCGCCGCATTGCTGGAGGGAAGGATCGATGCCGATCAGGCGCTCGGCCAATTGCTTGCTCGTCCTCCAGGGTCGGAAACCCACTGATGCCGTGCTCAAAAATCGATCGCGATGCCCTTTTTCTCCCAGTCGCCATAGCGGGTGGGGTCTGGGCGCTGCTCCTCACCGTCGGGCGCAATTGTTTCCGCCGCCGGTCCGGGCTGCGGAATGGGCGGCGAATTGCTGAGATAAAAGGGCGGATCGAGGCGCTTCGGGCGTTTCATGACGCCAACATGGGCAGGCGTGACGCACATGCCAAGCGTTGAGGGTGTTCCCGCGCGGCGCGCGGCGCTGCAGATGCTGGATTCTGTGCTCCGCCGCGGGACGACGCTCGAGGCGGCGGCGAGCGGCTCGCGCGGTCTTGCTCCCAACGATCAGGCGCTGGCCATCGCCATCGCCGGAGAAGCGCTCAGACGCCTGCCCGACATCGATAGCTGGATCGATGGCGCCACCCGCAACCGTCTGCCTGACGACAGCAAGGCCCGGATGGTCCTGCGGCTGGCGCTCGCCCAGAAGGTCGGTCTCAACACGCCGGATCATGCCCTAGTCGCGACCGCCTTGCCGCTCGTCGACGGCGGCCCGCGCCGCCTCGTGCACGGAGTGCTCGGCACCTTGCTCCGCCGAGGACTGCCCGCCACGGACGCGCCGCACCTGCCGGCACCGGTGGAATTGCGCTGGGCGGAGGCGTGGGGTGAGGCAATGGTCGAAGCCGCCCGGCGCCAGATCGCGTCACGACCGGCCCTGGACCTGAGCTTTGCCGACGATACCGCCGCATGCGCCTTTGCCGAGGCCAGCGGCGGCGTCGCACTAGCGCCGCGCCATGTGCGCTTGACCAGTTCGTCGGTTCCAGACCTTCCGGGCTTCGCGGAAGGCGGGTGGTGGGTGCAGGACCTGGCCGCATCGATTCCGGCGCGCCTGATCCCGCCCGACGCCGGTCATGTGCTCGACCTGTGCGCGGCTCCCGGGGGCAAGACGATGCAGCTTGCAGCGGCCGGCCATCAGGTGACGTCGCTCGACAGCAGCGAAAGTCGTCTTGCCCGGCTCAAGGAAAATTTGCAGCGCACGCGCCTCGATGCCGAGCTGGTGGTCGCGGATGCCCGCAGCTGGACGCCGCCGCGGCACTTCGACGCGGTGTTGCTCGACGCCCCCTGCTCGGCCACGGGCACCTTCCGCCGTCATCCCGAGGTGTTGTATCGCGCGCGTCCGCCCATCGTACGCGACAATGCCGCGCTTCAAGCCGAGTTGATCCGACGCGCCGCCGATGTCGTCAGGCCGGGCGGCACTCTGGTCTATTCCGTCTGTTCGCTGGAACCGGACGAAGGCGAGCAGATCGTCGGAGCGTTTCTTGACGATCGGACCGACTTTCAGCTTCGGCCTGTGCTGGAATTACCCCAAGGCATCGCGCCCTCACCCGAAGGATGGGTCCGCGTGGTCCCGGGTATGCTCGAAGCCGAAGGCGGTCTCGACGGCTTCTTCGCTGCGTGCCTTGTCCGCGCGGGCGATTAGCGTCTAATCGGCTGCATGGCCTTGCCGCTCATCTCGCCCTCGATCCTGTCCGCCGACTTCGCCCGCCTCGGCGAGGAAATCCGCGCGATGGACGCCGCCGGCGC
>JBDSZD010000140.1:0-4767 GCA_039925325.1 Sphingomicrobium sp. | reverse complement strand
GGTCCCACCAGACCTGGTGTCCAGCCTTTTCGAGCGCGAGTGCGATGGTCCGCGCCCGATCCGCATCTTCGCGGGCATAGCTCAAGAAGACGCGTGCCATGAAGCCCCCCTTCGCGACGGATGATCGTAATTCGGATCAAAGACAAGGGATCCCGGGCCACGCGGGCCCAAGGTCCGCTTTCCACTGCCAATTGCGAACATGAGCCCGTTGGAGCGGCACCAGAAACGCGGCGACCGCACTTGGCCTTGCCCCCCCGTGACACTTCTCCTAGCGGATCAGCCGGCCCACGCATGTCGTGCCGCCGACACGGAGTGCACACCCTCAATGCCGACCCTCGTCCTCCTCCGCCACGGCCAGTCGCAATGGAACCTCGAAAACCGCTTCACCGGTTGGTGGGACGTCGATCTCACCAACCTCGGCGTTGAGGAAGCCCGCACTGCCGGCCGGCTGCTCGCCTCCAAGGGCATGGATTTCGACTGCTGCTTCACTTCGCTCCAGACGCGCGCGATCCGCACCCTCAACCTGGTCCTTGAGGAGATGGATCGCTCGTGGCTGCCGGTGACCAAGGACTGGCGTCTGAACGAGCGCCATTATGGTGGGCTCACCGGCCTCAACAAGCAGGAGATGATCGACAAGGTCGGCGAGGCGCAGGTCAAGATCTGGCGCCGCTCGTTCGATATCCCACCGCCGCCGATCGAAGCCGGAAGCGCCTTCGATGTCGGCCAGGATCGCCGTTACGCAGGCCTCCCGGTGCCGCAGACGGAGAGCCTCAAGGACACCATCGCCCGCGCGCTGCCCTATTTCGAGGCCGAGATCGCCCCCGCGCTCCGCTCCGGTAAACGTGTGATCGTCGCCGCCCACGGCAATTCGCTGCGCGCGCTCGAAAAGCATCTGTCGAACATCGCTGACGATGACATCGTCGCGCTGGAAATCCCGACCGGCCAGCCGATCGTCTACGAATTGGGCGAGAACTTGGACGTCCGCGACCGCTATTATCTGTCCGAAAGAACCTAAGCGCCCGTCTTGGCTTCGTACATTTCGGCGTCGGCGCGCGCCATCACCGCCTCTGCACAATCGCTGGCCAGGATGATTCCCACTCCGATGGCGACACTCAGCGGCATCACGATTCCGTCATGGTTGAACTCGGGCCCGGCGACCGTCTCGACCAGCCGGACGGCGGTTTCCCGCGCCGATGCTTCGTCCGCATGTTCGAGCAGGACTCCGAACTCATCGCCGCCGATGCGCGCAACGCAGTCACTCGCGCGCACGCCCTGCACCAGCCGCTCCGCGACTTGCACCAGCGCGTGGTCGCCGGCGGCATGGCCGAAGCTGTCGTTGATCATCTTCAACCCGTCGATGTCGATGAACAGCAAGGCCGCGCTGTCGCCATAGCGCCGCACCCGGTCAATCAGATGTTCCAGATGCCGCATGAAGGCCCGCCGGTTGGGTAGCCCGACCAGCGCATCCTCGTGCGCCAGCCGGTCGAGTTGCGCGACCTTCTGCTCCAGCCTGGCAACGTCGCCCCGCAGGCGCGCAACTTCGTCCCGAAGGTCTCCCGCGCTGGTCAGCGCATCATGCTGGTCGTTCATCGGTCAACCCTGCTCATTCACCCATATTTACCCGGATTTGCTTCCATTGAAACATAGAGACATGGCGGACGCCGTTGCGCGTCGCCCCGCATCTTCCTAAACGAGCGTGCTCTTGAGGTTTATCCGGGGCAAACAATGACCGAGCCGCTGGTCGGGATCATCATGGGCAGCCGCTCCGACTGGGAGACGATGCGCCATGCCGCGGACACCTTGTCCACGCTCGGCGTCCCGCATGAAACAAAGGTCGTATCGGCCCATCGAACCCCCGAGCGCCTCTACGAATATGCGCGGTCCGCACGCGATCGCGGCCTCAGGGTCATCATCGCCGGTGCGGGCGGCGCCGCGCATCTGCCGGGCATGGCCGCGTCCATGACCAGCCTCCCGGTGCTCGGCGTTCCAATCGAAAGCCAGGCGCTCAAGGGCATGGATAGCCTGCTTTCAATCGTCCAGATGCCCGCCGGAATTCCGGTCGGCACTTTGGCCATCGGACGCGCTGGCGCCGTCAATGCCGGGCTGCTCGCGGCCGCGATCCTGGCGGGCTCCGACGATTCCTTGACCGAGCGGCTCGACGCATTTCGGGCCGAACAAACGCAAGCGGTCGCTGAATCCCCCGAATGATCGTTCCGCCCGGCTCGACGATCGGCATCATCGGCGGCGGCCAGCTCGGTCGCATGCTGGCCATTGCCGCGGCGCAGCTGGGATACAAATGCCATGTCTTCGCGCCCGACGCGGACCCGCCGGCCGGTGACGTAGCGGCCAAAGTGACCCGCGGCGACTTTTCGGACCAAGTGGCGCTCCGGACGTTCGCAGACGCCGTCGATGTCGCCACCTACGAGTTCGAAAATCTCCCCGCGACTGCGCTGGCACTGCTCGGCAACACGCTCGTCCCCGGGACGGCCTCGCTCGAAATTGCGCAGGATCGCGGCGTCGAGAAACGCTTCATCGAAGCGCAGGGCGCGCGTGTCGCATCGTGGCGTGCGATCGACGACGAAGCGGACGCTCGCTCCGCCGAAGCCGCGCTCGGCCTCCCGTTCGTCCTGAAAAGCCGAAGGCTCGGCTATGACGGTAAGGGCCAGGCGTGGGTACGCGAGCCCGGCGCCGCCGTTTCCGGCTGGGATTCGATCGACCGCGAGCCCGCAATTGCCGAAGCCGCCGTCGCCTTCGCTGCGGAGTTTTCGGTCATCCTCGCCCGCGCGCGATCCGGCGAGATCGCGGTCTGGGACGCACCGCTCAATCATCACGAAGGCGGCATTCTCCGCCGCTCCACGGTCCCCGCCGGAGATTTGATCGCCGGCCAGGTCGCACAAGCCACGCGGATCGCCACCCAAATCGCCCATGCGCTCGGACATGTCGGGGTGCTCACGGTCGAATATTTCGCCTGTGCCGATGGCCCAATCGTCAACGAGATTGCGCCGCGCGTCCACAACAGCGGACACTGGACGATCGAAGGCGCGGCCACCTCGCAGTTCGAACAGCATATCCGCGCCATCTGCGGCCTTCCGCTCGGCTCCACGAAGCGCATCGCTCAAAATGTGCGCATGGATAATCTTATCGGCGACGACGTCGATGCCTGGCCGGATCTGCTCGCGGAGCCCGGCGTCAGCCTCCATCTGTACGGCAAGGGCGCGTCCCGTCCGGGCCGCAAAATGGGTCATGTCACGCGCCTCGGCGACTGACGACTGTCCCATTTTCGCACCGTTTGAACTCAGCGCGCTTCGGTGCGTTGATAGGCCAAACATAGTTTTCGACGAGAAAAATCGTGATTATCAATGGCCTGCGCGGCGGTCTCGCCGCGCTACTGATGGCGTTTGCGCCCACGGTCGTGCAGGCCGAGACGCCATTGGCTCATCCTGCCATTGCGTCCAGTCTGGCGATCCCCGGCGAAGGTCTGACATTGCCCGCCGCAGCCCCGACGCGCGGCCGTGTCGTGCTCGTCGATGCAGGATCGGCGCAGCTGTACATGATCGAAGACGGGCAGGTCGTGGACAGCATGCGCGTGATCGTCGGCAAGGGCCGTGCAACGCCGACCCTGACCAGCACAATCCATTACGCCACGCTCAATCCTTACTGGTACGTTCCGCCCGATCTCGCCCGCAAGATCATTGCACCGAACGTCGTCAAGGACGGGTCGTCCTATCTACGGTCTCATGGCTACGAAGTCGTCAGCGCCTTCAACAACAATGCGGAAATCCTGTCACCGACCAGCGTCGATTGGAAGGCCGTTGCCGCCGGGACCGCAACCGCTTTCGTGCGCCAGCGCCCCGGCCCGGCAAATTCCATGGGCCGGATGAAGTTTGGCTTCGGCAATGTGCAGGGCATCTTCCTCCACGACACACCCAGGAAGGAATTATTCGCTCAGGACCAGCGCGATCTCAGCAATGGCTGCGTGCGGCTCGAGGACGCCCCCCGGCTCGCGCGCTGGTTGCTTGGATCGGATGCGAATACGTTATCGGACGTACCCGATCAGCATATCGCGCTGCCGAAATCGGCGACCGTCGTGATCGCCTATCTCGGCGACCCGGCACCGGCGCAAATGGCGGCACTGCGCTAGGACGCACTGCCGTCTGTTGACGAGGCGGCACCAGCCCTCACCGCCACCCGGCCAAACCATAGAATACACTGAATGGGTTCGCCGGGTGGGGGTGAGGGCCGGTTCAGCCTACCCGAAACCTAGCGCGCCGTCGTCACCTCGATCGGCATTCCCAATTTGTCGAGCTGCGGCCGGATTTTTGCCGCATCGCCCACCACCACGAACTGCATGGCGTTAGGGTTGAGCATTTGCGACAGCGCCTGGTCGACGGTGCCGGTGGTCAGCGCGCGATAGCGGTCGGCGATCAGCTCATAATAATTGTCGGGGCGGCCATAAAGCGCATTGCTCTGCATCGCGGCCAGAACCGCATCGCTGGTTTCGAACTGACCCGGCAATTCGCCGGTCGCGCTCGCCACGGAGAAGCCCAGTTCCTGCGGGGTCACGCGCTTCGATCCCAGCAGATCCTTCACCAGCCCCATCAGCACGGCAATCGAATCCCCCGTCTTGTCCGCCTGCACGTTGGCCTGAATCAGATAGGGCACGGCGTTCGCACGCATCACCGCGACGCTGTAGGGCGAATAGGCCCACCCCTTGCTCTCGCGCAGGTCCATGTTGATCCGGCTGAAGGTCCCGCTGCCAAGCACGTC
>JBDSZD010000139.1:0-1570 GCA_039925325.1 Sphingomicrobium sp. | reverse complement strand
CCGCCGAGCATGGTGACGGTCTTGATGTCCGCCTGAATCCCCGCGCCCCCGCCCGAGTCCGAGCCGGCGATGATCAGGATGCGTGGAGGAGCGTCTGACATGCCCGAGCGCCTAGCAGATAATGGTTAAACAGCCGCCACGGCTTCGCAGATGTCATTAACCACAGTTTCGACGAGCGTCGCATCGTCCCCTTCCGCCATTACGCGGATCAACGGCTCGGTGCCCGACTTGCGGATCAGCAGCCGGCCGTTGCCGCCAAGCGCCGATTCCGCCGCCGCGATCCGGTCCTTGACCTCTGCATTGTCGAGCGGTTCGCCGCTGGTAAAGCGCACGTTCTTGAGCAGCTGCGGCACTGCCTCGAACTGGTTCAGAGTCTCGCTCGCCGGCTTGCCGCCTTCGATCAGCGCCGCGAGCACCTGGAGCCCGGCAACCAGCCCGTCGCCGGTCGGGCCGTAATCGGTCAGGATAATGTGGCCCGACTGTTCCCCGCCGACATTGCATCCCTTCGCACGCATCTCCTCAAGCACGTAGCGGTCGCCCACTTGCGTGCGAATGAGCGCCACCCCCTCAGCCTGCAGCTTCCGCTCCAGCCCGAGGTTGGACATGACCGTCGCCACCACTGCCCCGCCGTCCAGCAAATCGCGGTCTCGCATGTCGAGTGCGATCAGCGCCATCAGCTGGTCGCCGTCGATCAGCCGACCCTTCTCATCGACCACGATCAGCCGATCGGCGTCCCCGTCGAGAGCGAGGCCAATGTCGGCGCCACTGGCAACCACAGTTTCCTGCAGCACCTGCGGAAAAGTGGATCCGCAAGCGTCGTTGATATTGATACCGTTCGGCGTGACGGCAAGCGGGATCACCTCGGCTCCCAGCTCCCACAGTGCAGCTGGCGCGACCCGATAAGCGGCGCCGTTCGCGCAATCCAGGACGATCTTGAGCCCGTCGAGCCGCAGATTGTCCGGAAAGGTCGACTTTGCGAAATGGATATAGCGGCCCTGGGCGTCATCGATGCGCTGGGCGCGGCCGATCTTCTCGGGTGCGACAAGCCTCGGACCCTGACCGAGCAGCCGCTCAATCGAAAGTTCGTCCTTGTCACTCAGCTTATAACCGTCCGGCCCGAACAACTTAATGCCGTTGTCCGAGAACACGTTGTGGGAGGCGGAGATCATCACGCCCAAATCGGCGCGCATCGATTGCGTCAGCATCGCGACCGCCGGGGTCGGCATCGGGCCGAGCAGTACGACGTCCATACCGACGCTCGCAAATCCCGCGACCAGCGCCGATTCCATCATATAGCCCGACAGCCGAGTATCCTTGCCGATCACGACCCGATGGCGATGGTCGCCGCGAAGAAAATGCGTGCCCGCCGCCTGACCGACGCGCAGCGCGGTTTCCGCCGTCATCGGCTCGCTGTTGGTGACGCCGCGAATGCCGTCCGTGCCAAAGAAATTGCGTTTCATGGCGGGGGTCTTAGCCGGTGCCCCCGGCATCGTCACTAGATGCGCGGAGGATCGCCGTCCGGACGGGTTTCCATCTTCGGACGCATGCCCGCAGCGGCAGGCTCGGCAAG
>JBDSZD010000138.1:0-2202 GCA_039925325.1 Sphingomicrobium sp. | reverse complement strand
CGCTGGGGGAACGACGAACAGAAGCGCGAATTTCTCCCGCAATTGATCAGCGGCGAGCATGTCGGCGCGCTGGCGATGAGCGAAGCTGGCGCGGGCAGCGATGTGGTCGGGATGAAGCTCAAGGCCGCAAAATCGGGCGACGGCTATCGTCTCAACGGGACCAAATTCTGGATCACCAACGGTCACCAGGCGCAGACTCTCGTGGTTTACGCCAAGACCGGCGAGGGCAGCCGCGGGATTACGGCCTTTATCATCGACAAGGACATGGCCGGCTTCGCGCCCGGCCAGAAAATCGACAAGCTGGGAATGCGTGGATCGCCGACTTCGGAACTGGTGTTCGACGATTGCTTCGTGCCCGCCGAAAATGTGCTGGGCAAGAAGAATGAGGGCGTCGCGGTACTGATGAGCGGCCTCGATTATGAGCGCACGGTGCTGGCGGGAATCCAGCTTGGGATCATGCAGGCGTGCCTCGATGTCGTTCTGCCCTACGTCCGTGAGCGCCATCAATTCGGCAAGCCGATCGGCAGTTTCCAGCTGATGCAGGCCAAGGTCGCGGACATGTATGTCGCGCTCAATTCGTCGCGCGCCTATGTCTATCAGGTCGCCCGCGCGTGTGACGCGGGGAAGACGACGCGCTTCGATTCGGCCGGCGCGATGCTGCTGGCGAGCGAAAATGCAGTCAAGGTCGCCAACGAAGCGGTGCAGGCGCTCGGCGGCGCCGGCTATACCAAAGACTGGCCGGTCGAGCGCTATTATCGCGACGCCAAATTGCTCGACATCGGCGCGGGCACCAACGAGGTCCGGCGCATGCTGATCGGACGGGAGCTTGTTGGGGTGGCATCATGATCTGGTTCTGGTTATCGGCGGCACTGATGACGGCCACGGCAGTGGCGCATTCGATCCTCGGGGAAAAGAAGCTGATCGGGCCGCAATTGCGGGATCGTCGAGGGGTGATGGAAAAGGCCTTCGCGCGGACCATCACGCGCTATGCCTGGCATGTTACAAGCGCCCTGATGCTCGTTTCTGCGCTGACGGTTGTTTGGCCTGGCGCTCCTCATAAGCTCATCGGCGCAATCGGCGCGATCTGGCTGCTCCTTGGGCTCGTGAGCCTCATCTCGACGCGCGGAAAGCATGTCGGCTGGCCGGTGTTGTGCGGTGCGGGCCTGTGCGCGCTGATCGGCGCCGCGTGATCCTCCGGTTCCGGCTCGAGTTTTTCGGCACTGCGGAGGCAGTGGACCCGGCGCGAGCCTGGGCGAGGCGCGACTAGGACCACATGACGGCGATGCCGCTGGCGATCAGCGCCGTTCCCGAAATCCGGGCGATCAGGGCGCCGTTGGGGAGCAGCTTTTCCGCGCTGACCGCGACTGTGAGCAGGGCAATGAGTGCAAGGTTCATGACTCCGCCCGCAAACAGCAGCGCCATCAGCAGCCAGCAGCAGCCGACGCAGTAGGTGCCGTGCAACAGGCCCAGTCGGACGGCCCCGACCGGCCCGGCGCGCCAATGGCGGGCGAAGAATTGCGCCGGGGACCGGCAGTGGCGAAGGCAGGCGCTCTTCACCGGCGACCATTGATAGACGCCGACCGCGATCAGGATCGCGGCCGCAAGACGCGCGCCGCCGATCCGCATGTCCGGCCCCGCCAGCCACAATTGCACCACGGCGGCAGCGATCGAAAAGGCCAGCCAGACGAGCATGTAGCCGCCAAGGAAAGTCCATGACGCGGGGATATTCGAACCCCCGGCGATCTGCCGTCTCCTCACCTGCGCGTAGAGCATGACGGCGGGGGCGGCGGACGGGAGCATCATTGCGCCCATCATCAGCCACCACATCAGGACGGTTGAGGGCAAAGACGGCGGTGGCATCCCCGCCATCCCGCTCATCGGTTCGAGTCCGGTGCCGGACAGAAGATAAAACCAGCATAGCAGCGACAACAGCAAGACGCCGCCCGCCACCCAGGCGCGCTCATGACGCAGCAGCGAACTTGTCAGGTCAGGCGGCGCGGACGACACCGTGACTGTTCATATGCAAATGGGCGAACTGCGCGTAGCTGTTGGCGAGCGTGATCGGCACCGTCCCTGCACCTTCACTCGACGCGCTACCGACATCGGCGATTTCATATTCGAAGCCGTCGGGAAGGTGGATTTGGGCGCGGACCTCGGCGCCGGTCACATTGTTGCGCAGCGGCTCCCCAACCATCGTCACGT
>JBDSZD010000137.1:0-15471 GCA_039925325.1 Sphingomicrobium sp. | reverse complement strand
AGCCGGCGATAGTGACGGCCGGCCACTTCGCGGTCGAACGGCGGCGGATAGCCCGTGCTGTTCAATTGCTCGATGCGCGATAAGTCGATCTTGGGCATCCGCTCGTCCTTTGCTAGGCCGCAAATATGTCGATTGACCCCATCGCGCTTGCAAGCCGGCTGATCAACTGCCGCAGCGTCACCCCCGCTTCCGGCGTGGTGTTCGATGTGATCGAGGAGGCGCTGCGACCGATCGGCTTCGAAGTGCACCGCTTCGTCCTTGGCGATGCGCCGGATGGACCTGTGGAAAATATGGTCGCGCTACGCGGCTCGGGATCGCCGCACTTTGGATTTGCTGGCCATCTGGATGTCGTCCCGCCTGGTGAAGGCTGGAGTGGCGATCCCTTCGAAGCGCGGATTGAGGACGATCGCCTGATCGGTCGCGGAGCCAATGATATGAAGAGCGCGATCGCCGCCTTCGTCGCGGCCGCGTCGCGTGTGCCGACGGATGGCGGAACCTGCTCTTTACTCATCACCGGCGACGAGGAAGGACCGGCGACCTTCGGGACACCGAAGATCATCGACTGGCTCAATGATCGCGGAATCAAGCCGGACATGATCCTGATCGGTGAACCGACGTCGGAGACGACGCTTGGCGATACGGTCAAGATCGGGCGGCGCGGATCGGTCAACATGTGGATCGAAGTGCCGGGCACCCAGGGCCATGTCGCGTATCCGCACCGCGCAGCCAATCCCGTGGCCCCGCTCGCGCGCATCGTTGCGGCGCTCGACGCGGCTCACCTCGATGACGGCACGGACGCCTTTCCGCCGTCCAATCTGGAATTCACCGACATCGGCTGCCCGCCCGGAGCGACCAATCTGATCCCGGGGGCGGCGCAAGCGCGGCTCAACATCCGCTTCAACAACCTTCATCGCGGTACCGATCTGGTCCGCATGGTGGAAGAAATTGCCGAGCGCGAATCACCGGGTGCGACTGTCAAGGCGCTGATCTCAGGCGAGGCGTTCCTCACGCCCCCCGGGCCGATCTACAACCTCGTCGCCGAAGCAATCCGCGAGGAGACCGGCATCGAGCCCAAGCTTTCAACCAGCGGCGGAACCTCGGACGGCCGCTTCCTCATCGCGCTCTGCCCCGTCGTCGATTTCGGCCTCCCTAACGCAACGATGCACAAGGTCGATGAAAGCGTCGCCGTCGAGGATGTCCGGGCCTTGGCGCGAATTTACGAGCGGCTGTTGGTCAAGGTGTTTAGTTGACGGGCCGGTGAACCGCCTCGACCTTGCCGTGCTGCTATTCGACCTCGCACCGTCCGGGGTCGTGCGCAACGCTCTAAGGATCGCCAAAGCGTCGAGCGAGGCTGGGCTGAATGTCGAAATCTGGGCCGCGCGGGCCGATGGTGAGATGCGCGCCCTGGTCCCTTCGGACATTGCATTGCGCACCTTAGGGCTGGAAATAGGGGCCAATTATTCACGCGCGCAGCGCAAACGGGCGTCCTTGTCCGCCGCTTCCGCGCTTGAGGGACTGCTCAGCGCGCACCGCCCGAGGATCCTGCTGTCGGCTGGCAATCATGTGCATCCGCTTGCGGTGAAGGCGTTCCAGCGTAGCAACGCGGTCGGCACCCGCCTGATCGGACGCGTGAGCAATGCCTTGCCGCGTTTTAGTCGCTCGCCGCTGCTGATCGGTCCCAGTCTTTACAAGCGCTTGCAGGCGCGCCGCCGCTACCGGGCAATGCACCGCCTGATCGCGGTCAGCGAAGGGCTTCGCACGGATCTGGTCAATGACCTCGGGATCGAACCTGAAAAGATCGATGTCATCGCCAATGGCGTCGATCTCGACGAGGTCGAGCGAAAAGCCGGAGAGCCGATCGACCACCCATGGTTCAGCGCCGGCGGGCCACCGGTTGTCGTGGGGGTCGGCCGGCTCGTCGCCCAGAAAGATTTCGCCACGCTGATCCGGGCATTTGCAAACGCGCGTAAATCGATGCCGATGCGTCTGATGATCCTCGGGTCCGGGCCGCAGCAGTCCATGCTCGCGGCCCTTGCGGTCCGGCTCGGAATCTCCGGCGATGTCGATCTGCCGGGCCATATTGCGAACCCGTTTCCGTACCTCAAGCGTGCGTCATTGTTCGTGTTGCCGTCGCGTTGGGAAGGGATGAGCAATGCATTGCTGGAGGCCTTGGCCAGCGGATGTCCGGCCGTCGCCACGCGCTGCTCCGGATCGGTCGAGATTTTGCAGGAGGGCGAGTGGGGCACCCTGGTCCCGGTGGCACGCGAAGATGCGCTCGCATCCGCCATTGTCGAAACCCTGCGTAAACCCCCGGCTCGCGAAAGCCAGCTGCGCCGCGCCGCCGATTATAGCCTGGCGGTTACAATGAGCCGATACGTCCAGATATTTCGAGACGAAATATTGCTGGGTGCCCGATCAGGCGACTGAGCGGACTCCGCGCACCGCATTCGACGTCCAGTCGAGGAATTCGTCCTCGAACATCGGATGGGCGAACACATAGCCTTGCACCACGTCGCACCCCATGGCGCGCAATATATCGGCCTGCGGCACCGTCTCGACCGCTTCCGCGACGATCTCGCAGCCGACGCCACGAATGAGCTGGATCACCGCCTGAACGACAACCCGCGCCTGTTCGCTGTGCTCGATGTCGGCGATGAGCGATTGGTCAAGCTTGACCCGATCGAGGGGCATCGACCGCAAGCGCGCGAGATTGGAATATCCGGTGCCAAAGTCGTCGATGGCGATGGTCGCCCCATCGGCTCGCAGCGCCGCAACCTCGGTCAGGGTGGCGGCGCTGACTTCCATCGCGGCGGACTCCGTGAACTCAAGCTCGATCATCGACAGTGGAACATGCTGCTCGGCGAACGTCTGACGCAGGTTGGTGAAGAAGTCCGACCGCTCCAGCTGACGCGGACTGATGTTGAAGGCGATCCGCCGCCCCTGCCCTTCGCGGATCCAGCTACTCAGCACCGAGGCGACCTCGGCCGTGACCCAGTCGCCAATCTCGGCAATCAGACCGGTGCGCTCGGCAATCGGAATGAAGCTGTCCGGAAGACGCATTCCATCGCGCGGATGATTCCAGCGAAGCAGCGCCTCGGCACCGGCAACTTCCCCCGTAATGAGGCTCAGTTGCGGTTGAAAGGCGAGGACGAACTCTCCGGCTTCGATCGCTTCGGTGAGCGCTTTCTCGGTCCGCACCTTCTCCAGGTGCTCCTCGGCAAGTTCCTCGTTGAACAGATAGTGCTGACCGCCGCCCTGGGACTTGGCGCGATACATCGCAATGTCGGCCGAACGCATCAGCGATTCGATGCTCGACCCGTGCTCGGGAGTCATTGCGACGCCGACCGACGCACCGATTTCCACGCTATGACCGCAAAGTTCGAACGGCTCGGAAATGGCCAGCACCAGCCGTCTGGCAATCCGCTCAATGTCATCCGTCGCATCGATCGACGGGAAAAATACGGTAAATTCATCGCCTGCCAGACGCGCAAGCAGCGGGCGTCTACGATCAATTTCGCCAGACTGATCGTTCAGCACGACCCGCAACCGATTGGCGACCATGATCAGCAATTGGTCGCCGCGCGCATGGCCGAGGCTGTCATTGACGCTTTTGAACCTATCCAGGTCCACGAACAGCATCGCCCCCCTTGAGCTCGGGTCCATCTCGCTCAGCATCTTGTCCGCTTCCGATCGGAAGTGAAGGCGGTTGGGGAGCGAGGTGACGGGATCGAACATACCCAGCGCATGGGCATTCTCGATCGATGTCCTCACTTCGCTGAACAGCGAATCCACTGCGGCGGCAAGTTTTGGCATCGTTCTTTGGACAATCGCCGGAGCCGGCGACACCAAATCACCCTCCTCGACTGCGAGCAGCCGGTCAGCGAGCGCCGCCAGCGCCCGAGCGCTTTCGCTGTTGGGCCGCTCGGACGCGATATAGCTGATCAGGAGGCAGAAGACGCCGGCAGCGCTCGACGCGAGAATCTGCTGATCGAGTTCCGTTACGAACAGGAACGCGAACAGTTAAAATATGAACGACGCGACGCCCGCCACGCCGGACAGGATCACGTTGCTGACTTTCTGAGCCCTGCCGGCTGTCATTATCTGTTCGTGTCCCCGGCCGACGGCGAACCCGTCTGCTTCCCTGCGAAGGTAAACGGGACCGGTTAAGAAACGGTGGAAAGTTCATCCACGACGGAGGATAATATAGAGGCTTCCGCCACCTCCGTGGCGACGGTGCGCACCTCTCACGGCCGCAATCCTGGCCGCATGGCGGGATGCCGCCAGCCAGTCATGCACCGCCGCCCGAATGCGGCCGCGCAGGATTGGAGGCTCCCCGGCTCTCGCGTGGCCGGTGATCAACAAAATGACTCGCTCGCCATTCACAGTTGCGCGCTCCAATTCGCAGTCAATGGCATTCCAGGCGGCGTCGAGGTTCATTCCGTGCAGATCGAGAGTCCGGTCCGGCTGGATTGTGCCGTTGCGAATGCTGCGGTCCCAGCTTCCATCGAGCGTGGACCCAATTCGGGCTTTCGGCGGCTGGCGGATAATATTCGACTGAATCGGCGCCGGCCCCTTGGGCTTGCTGGTAGAGAGGGGCGGAACAGGATCCGGAAGCGCTTCGCCTTTGGCAGCGAAAGGTCGCTTTTCACGTGACAGCGGCCGGATAGTTTCGGCGACTTTGGCCCAGAGTTCCGCCTCTTCAGGGCTGAGCGAGCGCACGCGCCAATGCTCCCTTTGGAAGCAGCAGCATCGCCGCGCCCGACGCCGACATTCCTCCTGAGAGCCGCACTGCCTCTTCGCCCGCGCCCCAGAAGGTGTCGAACCGGTTGGCGCCCTTGATCGCGCCACCAGTGTCCTGCGCAACCCATAGGCCATTGGCTTCGGGCCGATCCAGTGTCAGGAAAACAGGTGCGCCGAGCGGTACGAAGTCTGGATCGGCGGCGACGGTAATATGCGGGGTGACCGCGATGTTGAGGGCTCCGAGCGGTGGCCCGTTCAATTCCTTGAAAAAGATATTGGACAGATTTTCACGCATCAATGCGCGGCCTTGCTCCGGATTGGTCCGCAGCCAGTCCTTGATCGACTGCATGTTCGCGCCACCGGGCGGAAGCACGCCGCGGTCGCGAAGCAGCCGACCGATCCCGACATATTCCCGCCCGTTCTGGCTGTCGTAGCCGATGCGCAGGACCGATCCGTCAGGCAGCTTGACGCGCCCCGACCCCTGGATTTCAAGGAAGAACAAATCGATCGGATCGGCCGCCCAGGCGAGCTCAAGGCCCTTGTTGGCAAGCGCCCCGTCCTGGATCTCGGCCCGCGTGTAATAAAGCACGCATGTCCCGTCCGGCGCGATGCGCCCCCGCCCGGTGCCGCCATCCGGTCTGGTGCAGCGGATCAGGTCCGGCGGGGTGCGATAGATCGGCACTTGGAAGCCGGGCCCCGGGACGCGCGAGCCGGCAATTTCGGGCTCATAATAACCAGTTGCAAAGGCCTTGCCCTCGCCGACCCGCACCCAGTCGAAGCGATCGCGGAAAAACGTCGCCGCGCCGCCCGGGGCAATCGAGCGCGCTTCGGTGCAGACGGCGACCCAATCCGCTGACGTGGTGAGCCCACTAGCGTCCTTTCGGCGCTGCACCGACGGGCAAGTAGCGAGGAAGGCCGTGAGCGCACGGGTCGCCGCTGTCTCGTCAATCACGGCGGGCGGCGCGATGACTGCTCCAGCGGCTTTCGCATTGGCGGGAGCGGGCGGGGCCGGCGGTAGCGGCGGCACAACGGGAGGCGGTGGGATGACTATTGGTGCTGGTGGCGGCGGCGCGACCTCAACTGGCTTTGCGGCGCAAGCGGCTAGAAACATGGTCGAAGCGAGCGCGAGCGCCCGGAAAGCCGACCTCACTCCTCTTCGTCGGTTTCGATGAGGACCCAGTTCGGATCGCTGGTCCCGATTTCGCGCCGGAACGTCCACAGGTCGCGCGTCTGGACGGCGTCGCTGAGCGATCCCGCGACGACTTCGCCCTCTGCATTGCGCGTCACGGCCGCGATGTCGGCCTCGAAACGCACGGTTACGACCGCAACTTTGCGCTCGATCATGGCTTGCGCGATGGTCGCCTGCTCGATCGCCACAAGGCGATTGTCGAGGACAAGGCCCGCCTTCGTCCGGTCCTCGATAGCGGTCGCAAAGGTTTCGTTGACTTGATCGTCGATATGACTGCGAACACGGTCGAGTTCGCCCTTCCAATAAGCGTCCAAGATCATCCCGTAGGCGCCCTTTGCCCCTTCGAGAAATTGCGCGACGTCGAATGTTGGATCCGCCGCAAGGATCGCGCGAACACCCGGGCCCGCAGTCGGAAGAAAGGCCATGTCCGGCGAATCCGTGGAAACCGGCGCGGACAAAGGCGCGGATGTCACCCGTTGCTCGACCCGCGCATCCGGATCGGCGGGCTTGAGGATCGGCTGCTGCTCATGCCCGGTCCGCTCGCCCAGCACACTGTACAGGCGTAGGCCGATGAAGACGGCGATCAATGCGAGGATAACGATGACGGCCAAGGGATCACTTTCAAACCTGAGATTTCATCAACATAATGCGCAACCAGCACAGATTCAAAGCGCAAGAACGCACGGGGGCGGCATTGCGCCTCAATATTGCGGCTGCTAGGCGCGCAGGCCTTCGTGACGCACGCTTCAGGCACGCGCAATAGACCCGAATTCATTCAAGGAACATGAACATGGCCGACCAGGACCCCAGCACCGGCGTCAATGGCTCCGGTGAGCCAAGCGGCGATGTCCAGATCGCCAGCCTTCACCAATATATCAAGGACTTGTCCGTCGAAAGCCCAAGCGCTCCGCAGGTTTTCCAGTGGCAGGGCCAGCCGACCATCGATGTCCAGTTCCACATCAACGTGGAAAAGGTTTCGGACGATGTGCAGGAAGTCGCGCTCAAGATCGACGTCTCGGCGCGGTCGGATCAGGGCGTCCATTTCGTCGTCGATCTGAGCTACGCAGGCTTGTTCGGGCTCCTCAATGTGCCCGAGGAGGCACTGTCACCATTCCTCCTTGCCGAAGCACCGCGCCTGCTGTTCCCCTTCGCCCGCCAGATCATCGCCAGCGCGACCCAGGACGCGGGCTTTCCTGCGCTGGTGCTGGAGCCGATCGATTTCGGTGCGGCATATTTCTCGCAGGTGCAGGCGCTTCAGGAACAAGGCGAGGGCAATGGCGCAAGCGCGATCGGCGAGCTTCCCGAATCGCCCGATCCCAGCCAGGCCTGAGGCCGCCGCTTGAACCTTTACAAAGCGATTGGCTCAATCGGCGGGCTGACCATGGTCAGCCGTGTGCTTGGATTCGTGCGCGACATGATCGGCAGCCGGATGCTCGGCGCAAGCAATGCCAATGACGCGTTCAACCTTGCCTTTCTGCTGCCTAACATCTTCCGCCGCCTGTTCGCCGAAGGCGCCTTCTCGTCGGGGTTCGTGCCGCTGTTCGCGCGCCGTCTGCAGTCGGGCGGACATGAAGATGCCGAAGCATTTTCGAATGAGATTCTCTCGGTGTTCATGCCTGCGCTGTTGCTGGTCACGATCATCTTCGAAATCTTCATGCCCGGCATCCTGGTGCTGGTCGCGGGCGAATATGAGAAGGTGCCGGGCAAGCTCGAACTGGCGACCGAGCTGACCCGTTGGACCTTCCCCTATCTCCTGTTCATCAGCCTCGTCGCCTTGCTCTCGGGCGTGCTCAATTCGCTGACCCGCTTCGCCGTCGCCGCCTTCGCCCCGGCGTTGCTCAACATGGCGCTGATCATCGCGCTGTTGGTCTCCCCACCCGACAAGATCGAGACGGTCCGTTTCATGGCTATCGCCGTGCTGGTCGGCGGCATTTTCCAGTTCCTGTTGTGCTGGGTCGCAGTGCGCCGCGCCGGGGTTCACTTGCGTTTTGGCCGACCGCGAATGACACCCGCAGTGCGCGAGCTGGTCGTACTTATCCTCCCCGCGACGGTCGCGGCCGGGGTCTATCAGCTCAGTCAATTATTCTATGCCTTTTTCTCGACCCGGCTAGGCGAAGGCGCGCTGACCAACCTCAGCTACGCCGACCGCCTCAACCAGCTGCCATTGTCGATCATCGGCACTGCGCTAGGCGTCGCGATCCTGCCGTCGATCAGCCAGGCGATCGCTCGCGACGACGAGGTCGAGGCAGCCGATGTCCAGGCCCGCGCCTTCGATCTGTCGATGCTGCTCACCCTGCCCGCCACACTGGCGCTCGCGGTCGCCGCCGGGCCGATCATCGGCGCGCTTTACCAGGGCGGCGAATACAGCGTCGAGAGCGCCCGCATCACCGGGAACATTCTCGCCATTCTGGTTACCGGCCTGCCCGCTTATGTGCTGGTCAAGGTGCTGACCCCAGCCTTCTACGCGCGCAAGGACGTCAAGACCCCGGTGCGGATCGCGATGAGCGTGCTCGGCCTTGGCGTGGTCGCCAATTTCACGTTGATTCCGGTCATGGGCATTTATGCCCTCGCCACCGTCACGTCGACCAGCGCGTGGATCAATTTCGGCCTGCTGTTCGGGATCCTCTACCATCGCGGACACTTCCGCATGCCGGCCTGGCTGGTCAGCCGGGTGGCGCGACAATTCATCGCCGCCGCCGCGATGGGCGCCGCGCTTTACGCCATCAACCGCGCCATCGGCGCCATGTTCTTCGGGAGCCTCCTGGACCGGATCATCGGCCTCGGCGCGCTGGTCGGTACCGGCGCTCTGGTCTATTTCGCGGTGGCGTGGATGATTGGCGGGATCGACCGCGAGGCGATCCTGATTCTGTTGCGTCGCAAGAAGGTGACCGAGTGATGCGCGTCGTCTCTGGGATTCAGCCCACCGGCGGCCTCCACCTCGGCAATTTGCTCGGGGCGATTCTGCGCTGGGTGCGGATGCAGGATGAGGCCGAGTGCCTGTTCTTCCTCGCCGACCTCCACGCGATCACTGTCGAGCTCGACCCGGAGCAGCTTCGCTCCAACGTCCGTGAAATGGCGGCGGCATTGATCGCGAGCGGGATCGATCCGGCCAAGTCGACGCTGTTCGCACACAGCGCCGTCCCCGCCCACGCCGAACTCGCTTGGCTGCTGGGCTGCACCGCGCGGACCGGCTGGCTCAACCGCATGACCCAGTGGAAAGACAAGGCCGGCAAGAACCGCGAAGGCGCGTCGGTCGGCCTGTTCACCTACCCCGTGCTGCAGGCGGCCGACATCCTGCTCTATCAGGCAACCCACGTTCCGGTCGGCGACGATCAGAAGCAGCACATCGAGCTCGCGCGCGACATCGCAATCAAGTTCAATACCGATTTTGACAGCGATGTGTTCGTCGCTCCCGAGCCATTCATCGGCGGCGGCACCGCCGCGCGCGTGATGAGCCTGCGCGACGGGCGAGCGAAGATGTCGAAGTCCGACCCGTCGGACATGAGCCGGATCAATTTGACCGACAGCGATGACGAAATTGCGCAGAAAATCCGCAAGGCGCGGACGGATCCGGAGCCCCTGCCCGACGACCCAGCCCTGCTCGCCGGACGCGCGGAAGCCAATAATCTGGTCGGCATCTACGCCGCCGTGTCGGGGGAGACCGTGGAGCAAGTGCTCGCGCGCTTCGCCGGACAGGGCTTCGGATCATTCAAGCCGGTGCTCGCCGACGCTCTGGTCGCGCTCTTGGCTCCGCTCCGCACGCGCCTCGAACATTTCCGCGCCGACCCGGCGGAGCTCGATCGATTGCTCGCTGACGGTGCGGCGCGAGCTCGCGAACTTGGAGCGCCGACGCTGGCCGCCGCTTATCACGCCGTCGGCCTAACCCGCTGAAATCACGCTTCATCGACGGTTCAGGCCGTCTCATGTTATAACCCCCCGCAGAACAAGAGTTTTTCCGATTCGAGGGGATCGTTCATGTCTATTCGCAAGCTCGCGGCCGCCGTGTTCCTTGGCGTCGTATCTCTCGGTCTTTCTGGATGCGCAACCGGCCTCCCAACGCAAGTGTCGCGCTATCAGGCGATGCCCGCGCCGCAGGGCCAGTCCTTCTTCGTCGTCCCCGCCAACGGTCAGCCAGCCGGGCTTGAATTCAGCCGTTACGCCAGCTCCGTTTCGCAGGCGATGCTGGCTCAAGGCTATTCCGCAGCGCCGTCCCCACAGGCCGCAACGATGCTGGTCAAGGTCGACTATGGCGTCGATCAGGGGGCGCGCGAATATCGGGAAGATCCATTCTACCGCAACCGCGGCTTCTACAGCCCATATTACGGCGGCCAATATGGCAGCTGGGGCCGCCCGCTCTATGCGTCGCGTTACTCGCGCTATCGCTACGGTGGCTACAACCCCTACTATTACGGGTGGGACGATCCGTTCTACTCGCCGTTCGACAGCGGCATCGATAGCTACACCGTCTACAAGAGTTTCCTCGATCTCGACATCGTTCGCCGCGCCGACAATGCGCCTTTGTTCGAAGGCCACGCAAAGGCGCGGTCGAGCAACGATAATCTCGGAAATCTGGTGCCAAACCTGGTCGAAGCGATGTTCACCGGCTTCCCCGGCCGCAACGGCGAAACGGTCCGGATCACGGTTCCGCCGCGCAAGAGCTAAACCGTCAATTCCGCAAACAACAAGCCCGTCCGGAGCGATCCGGCGGGCCTTGTTCATGGTGTAGGCGCGACCGCTTGGTCATGGTCGGCCTGACCGCGGCGATTGACCCGTTATTGTTGCCGTCCGTTGATCAGGCGGCGCGGGTCGCGAAGAAGGTCAGCCTTGCCGATCGCCCGGAGCGGCCTGACTGTGCAACGTGGAGCCGGGCACCGTGGGCGAGCGCAAGTGCATTGACCAGCTGCACTTCCAGTTTGTCACGGTCATCCGCGACGGCGTTGATCAGGCCTTGGGAATTCACCTCGATGATCGTGTCGGTGCCAAGATGCGCGGCGGACGCGGAAATGACGGTGTCCGGCCCGACGAAGCGGAGCGGATAAGCCAGAAGGACATGGAGCATCTGCCGGAGCGCTCGCGGGTCGGCTTCGACCTCCAGCCCTTCCTCGGCCGAAATCATCAGCGCGCAGCCGAACTGATCGACCTGCGGCTGGATTTCTGCAACCGCGGCATCGAGCGTCGGCCTGACCGGAACGGGCTGTTTGGTAAGGTCGAACACGCTGGCGCCCTGGTCGGCCCGGCCGAGCAGACCTTCGATCATCGCCAGCAGCCGCTGGCCGCTCGCGTGGATATTCTCGATCGGTCCGACCGCCTCACCCAGCGCCTGGAAGTTCTGCAGCCGCATCAACTCTGAAAAGCCGAGGATCGCATTGAGCGGGGTGCGCAGTTCGTGACTGAGCATCGCGATCAGCCGCGATTTGGTCTGGCTTGCAGCTTCGGCGTCAAGAATCGCCCACTGCAGATGGCGTAGGGTGGTCGCGAGCGCCCAGCAAACCGCAGCGGTAACGATCAGGATGAGGTGAACCGGAGTGGCCATCGGCGGCAGTCCCGCCCAGTTTTGCGCCGCGAAGGGTCCGCCGACCGACTGGATCGCAATTGGGGTCGTTGTCATGATGGCGACGGAAGCGCCAAAACCGCGAAAAATGTTGGTGAGGATGATCGCCGTCATCACCGGGATGAACAACAGCCCAATTCGCACATCCGGAGCGAACTCCCCCCAAGGGAGGTCGAATACCGGCAAAACGGTCATCGCCGCCGCCACGTGCACCAGTGCAAGAAGCAGAAAGAGCCATCGCTCGCGAGGAGGTTTGAAGACTTCCGCCCAATCTGCGACGGTTACCTGGCGAAGGAAGGTCAACGTCCCGGTGATGGCGACAAAGGCGCAAGCGTGTCCCAGCCACCAATAACGCCAGGCCAGCAGCGCAGGGGCGCCGAATTCCTCGCCGAAACCGTGAGGCAACGCGAACTCCAGGGCCGCCAACAGCGCCAGGCTCGCGCCCAGGAACGTAATCGCCAAAGCGGCGGCGATATATGCAATTACCCGCACCGGTTGCAGGATCATCTGCTTTCGCGTGAGATGGCGCGGGACGAGGACCGCCAACGCGAACGCCTGCGCAATTTCCAGGAGCACAAAGATAAGGTCGAATGCGACGTGGCGAAGGTGGCTCTCATGGGCCAGGGATATTGCCGCATAGATGATTCCGTATAGCGGGGCCTCCCGGCGCGGAAACCAGGTGAAGGCAAAACAGAGCAGTGCAAGCGGCACCCAGATCAATCGAATTTCCGTCGCTTCGATCGAGGGCGAAAATACAGGCAGGCTGGTGACGAGAGCTGCTGCGGTGAACAGGACGATTCGGCGCAGCGGACCAATCGCCGACCTCCAACCGCGGCCGGCAGGAAGCGGCACTTCGCGAGCGCCATTAGCGTCCACGGTCACAGGCAATGCTCTGTTAGCCCATGGCCTGCTGCGGACGGTCCTCCAGACATACGCTCCGCCTTTCTGGCGGCAATGCACAAGGCACGCGAGAAAGCGCTCTCGCAATCCTTCATAAAAAGGGTCCCAATATACAGAGATTTAACACGTGAGGCGGTGGGGCGGCAAGCTAGTCGGATAACGCGCCTAGCCCTCAAGCTGCCGCGTCAGCAGGCGAATGTCGGCGTCCAGCTCTGAGTCCATGGCGCGCAGTTTTTCGATCTGTTTGACCGCGTGGATCACCGTGGTGTGGTCGCGACCGCCGAAGCGGCGGCCGATGTCGGGCAGCGACTTGGGCGTCAACTGTTTGGACAAATACATCGCGACCTGACGCGGGCGCGCGACTTCACGGGCACGGCGGGCCGAGGTCATTTCCGCCTTGCGAATGCGGTAATGCTCCGCGACCTGGGTCTGGATTTCATCGACCGAAATGCGCCGCTGATTGGCGCGCAGCACGTTCGCCAGCACTTCTTCGACGAAAGCGACATCGATCGCGCGGCCGGTCATCATCGCATATGCGCCGATGCGGTTAAGCGCGCCTTCGAGCTCGCGAATGCTCGAGGAGACGCGGCGCGCGAGGAAATCGATCACGTTGCGCGGCATCTGCACCGCCGGAAGCGCGGTGAGCTTGGCCTCGATGATGTTGAAGCGCAGTTCGTAATCCGCCGAATTGATGTCGGCGACCAAGCCCCATGACAGACGTGACAGGATCCTTGGTGCAATTCCGTCGAGATCTTGCGGCGCACGATCGGACGTGATGACGAGCCGGCGCCCCGCACCGATGATCTCGTTCATCGTGTGGAAGAATTCTTCTTGGGTCGAATCACCCTTGGCGATGAACTGCACGTCGTCGATCAAGAGCAGGTCGGCGTTCCGAAGCCGGTTCTTGAAGGAGATTGTGTCATTCTCCCTCAGCGATCGGATGAATTCGACCATGAACTTTTCGGCCGACATCGAGACGACGCGGGCGCCGGGGTTCTTCGCGAGGAAGGCATGACCCATGGCGTGCAGAAGATGCGTTTTGCCGCGGCCGGTGCCGCCATGGATGAACAAAGGATTGAAACCGGGCACGTCCAACTTGCCCAGGGCTACCGACTTGGCGGCGGTTGCCGCGACTTCGTTCGCCTTGCCGACAATGAACGTTTCAAAACGATAGCGCGGATCGAACTTCGGCGCGTGCGGGTCGCGCTCGACAACCGCCGGTGGCGCCTCCTCGAGGATCAGCAGCGGCGATGGCCGCGGCGCATCCGATGCAGCGACGATATGCAGATCGCGAACGATCGGCAGCATGGTCTTCCAGGCAAGCGCGAGTCGTTCGCCGAAATGCGACTTCACCCAGTCCGCCATGAACTGGCTCGGCATGACAATGTCGAGGCTACCGCTGTCCGGATCGAATTGGCCCAGATCGGCGGGCTTCAGCCAGCCGTCGAACGTTCGTGCTCCAAGGTCGCGCCGAAGCCCCGCCCGGATCGACTCCCAAGCGGCGTCGATCGGTGCCGCCACTGGTGCACCGCCAGTTTCCCCAGACGAATCGATCCTTTCGCCCTGCACTGGCTGCGCCTCCCCGACATCCCAATGGCTGAGACAAAGAGGGGCCGTCGCGCCGACACGAGTCGTTGCGCCCTTGGCTGCCTCTCCCTTAGCCCCCGACGCAGAGTCGCGTCCGGATGGCTTTTCTGAAAGTCTGCGAGCCTGCTTTCAAGCGATCTTTTTCACAAAAGTGAAATAAACAAGCTTGACATCGAAAACGTGAGGAAAGCTGGTAGGAATGGCGGAAAAACGCCATTTATCACTATGTGAACTGCCGTGGACTGCGCGAATCGCGGGAAACGTTAGATTTTTTTTAACGCTAAAAAACAGGGGCCACCGGTTGCCCGGCAGCCCCTTGTTTATACTTGTTTCAGATCGGCACTAACCGAGCGCCGCAACCCGCTTCGAAAGCCGTGAAATCTTCCGCGCCGCGGTGTTCTTGTGCACGACTCCGCGTGCGACTCCGCGTGCAAGCTCGGGCTGGGCGCGCCGCAAGGCGTCGGCCGCGTCGGCCTGCTTGCCACTGGCCAGCGCCGACTCGACCGCCTTGATGAAGGTCCGGATGCGGCTCACGCGGGCACCATTGATGACGGCGCGGTTGGCGTTGCGACGGATGCGCTTTTTGGCTTGCGGCGTGTTCGCCATGGTCTTCCTCTTGAACTTCTAATGAAAAGCGGCGCGAAACCAATGGCCGCGCCGACGTCCCACTCCCCTAGCCCCAAGCCCCTTCGCGGTCAACCGTTCAGCGCTGGCAGCGCGGACAGTAAAAGGTGGAGCGTCCGCCCTGCGGGATGCGCTTCACGGTGCCGCCGCAAGCACAATCAGCGCCCGCCCGGTCGTAGACTGAAAAGCGCTTCGAAAAATAGCCGAGCTCTCCGTCGGGGCTGGCGAAGTCGCGCAACGTCGAACCCCCGGCGTCGATCGCTTCGGCAAGCACATCGTGGATGGCTGGCACGAGGCGCTTGAGCCGCTCGAGCGAGACCTGTCCTGCCGCGCGGTTCGGGTTGATACGGGCGCGGTGCAGCGCCTCGCAAACATAGATGTTGCCGAGGCCCGCGATGATCCTTTGGTCGAGCAGCAACAGCTTGATTGGCGCGCTTCTTCCCACCAGGCGGCGCTTGAGCTCTCGCGCATCGAGATCCATCGGCTCGGGGCCGAGCATTGCCAGCGGCGTGAATGTTGCCAGGTCTTGGGTGAGCACCAAATCGACCGAACCGAAGCGGCGCGGATCGTTGAGCGCGAGCACCCTCCCCTCGTCGGTGGTAAGCAGCAGATGATCGTGCGGTCCGATGTCCAGCGGATCGATCCGCCACCGCCCGGACATGCCAAGGTGGAAGACCATCGTGTCGCAGCGATCGCTATCGATCAGGCCGTATTTCGCCCGCCGACGCAGCGCCGTAACGCGGGCACCGGTCAGCCGCTGTCCGAGGTCTTCGGGAAACGCCCGCCGCAGATCGGCCCGCCGCACCTCGACGCGCTCGATCCGCCGCCCTTGCAGCACCTGTGCCAGCCCGCGCACGGTTGTCTCGACTTCGGGAAGCTC
>JBDSZD010000136.1:0-3719 GCA_039925325.1 Sphingomicrobium sp. | reverse complement strand
TATCGCGACGAGCTGATCGTCTCGACCAAAGCCGGTTACGACATGTGGGACGGCCCCTACGGCATCGGCGGATCGCGCAAATATCTGATTGCCAGCCTCGACCAGAGCCTCAAGCGGATGGGGCTCGACTATGTCGATATTTTCTACTCTCACCGGGTCGATCCATCGACTCCGCTCGAAGAGACGATGGGCGCGCTCGCGCAGGTCCACCGGCAGGGCAAGGCGCTCTATGTCGGCATCTCGTCATACTCGGCGGAGCTGACCCGCAAGGCGGAAGCAATCCTGAAAAGCGAAGGCGTGCCGCTGCTGATTCATCAGCCCAGCTATTCCATGCTCAACCGCTGGGTGGAGGGCGGCCTGCTCGATACACTTGGGGACCTCGGCGTCGGCTGTATCGCCTTCTCGCCGCTTGCGCAGGGCCTGCTCACCAAGAAATACCTCAACGGCGTGCCGCAGGATGCGCGCGCGGCCAAAGCGGGATCGTTCAAGCCGGACATGGTGACGGCGGATAACGTCGAGCGGATCCGGGCGCTTAACGATCTGGCGACGTCGCGGGGTCAAACGCTGGCGCAAATGGCGATCGCCTGGGTGCTCCGCGATCCGCGGGTCACGTCGGCACTGGTCGGCGCGCGTACCGTCGAGCAACTTGAGGATTCGCTCGGTGCGCTGAAGCGATTGGACTTCAGCACCGAAGAGCTCGCGCGTATCGACGAGCATGCTGTTGAGGGAGGAATCGACCTGTGGGAGCGTTCATCAAGCATAAGCGGCTGAGCTGCTTCGCCCTCGCCGCGGCATCATTGCTCGGCGGGTGCGCGACCATGCCGCCAACCGCCGATGCGCCGAAAATCGCGATCACGATCGACGATCTTCCGGTGCACGGCCCGATGCCGCGCGGCGTGACCGCGCTCGATGTGAACCGGCAGATGATCCGCGCCATTCAGGAGGCCGGAACTCAAGGCGTGACGGTGTTCATCAACGGCCACTGGCTCGAAGGACAGCCGGAGACTGCCGCCGCCCTGCAGGCGTGGGACGAAGCGGGGATTGCGGTCGGCAGTCACAGTTGGTCCCACCCGAACCTCAACAATGTGACGGCCGATCAATATAAGCAGGAGATCAGTCGCAACGAGGCGGTGGTCGAGCGCTTTGCCGATGGCAAGGACTGGCACTGGTATCGCTATCCCTATTTGGCCGAGGGCGAGGATCTCGCCAAGCGGGTCGAGATCCGAAATTATCTCGCCGATCGCGGCTACAAAATCGCGGGCGTCAGCATGGATTTCAGCGACTGGAAATGGACCGCGGCCTATGTGCGCTGCGCCAACTCCAACAACGCCGCGGCCGTCAAAAAACTCGAACGCATGTATCTCGATGCCGCACGTTTCAACGTCGATTACAGCCGCAAGGTAGCCAAAGCGATTTACGGTCGCGACATACCGCACGTGCTATTGATGCACGTCAGCGCATTCAGCGCGCGGATGATGCCCAGGTTGCTGCAGCTCTATCGCAACGCCGGCTTCCGCTTCATGTCGCTTGCCGAAGCGCAGGCCGATCCGGCTTATGCCGAGGACATGAACCCACGACTGCCGCCGCGCCCTCAGTTTGTCGACCAGCGTCCCACCGCCAACGGCGTCATCGTCGAGCCGCAGTCAGACTATTCGGCACAACTGGACGCGATGTGCCCGGGCGGGCCGATGACGCCTACTCAGTAACGGTTAGCGTTGCGCTCTTGAGATCGACCGAGTTCGGACCCGCGGACACGGTGAAGGTACCGGGTTCGACGACTCGCTTCATCCTGATGTCCCACAGGGACAACTCGTCCGGTCCGAGTGGAAAGGTCACCGTACGGCGCTCGCCGGGGCGCAGCGTCACGCGCTGAAAGCCCTTGAGTTCGATCACCGGCCGCGTCACCGAGGCTGCATCGTCCCGCACGTATAGCTGCACGACTTCGTCGCCCATGCGGTCGCCGGTGTTCACAACATCGACGTTCACCTGAGCGGTTTGGGACTTGCGGATCGAAGCGCGCGCGAAACGCGGCGTACCGATCTCGAATGTCGTGTAACTCAGGCCGAATCCGAATGGGTAGAGCGGCGCAGTGGTGTCGAACAGATAGCCACGCCGCGCGGTCGGCTTGCGATTGTAAAACATCGGGAGTTGACCGACGTTGCGCGCGATCGTCACGGGGAGTTTGCCACCTGGATTATAGTCGCCGAATAGCACGTCGGCGACGGCGTGACCGGTCTCCTGCCCAAGGTACCAGCCTTCGATGATTGCCGGTGCGTTCTGCGCGAGCTCGTTGATCGATAGCGGGCGGCCGTTGAGGAGCACGATTATTGTCGGCTTGCCGAGGGCCAACACCGCTCGAGCCAGATCGTTTTGTTGGCCGATCAGATCCAGCGACGAGCGATCGCCGAGGTGATTGTCCGCCCAGGCCTCCCGACTGGTTTCTTCATTGTCGCCGAGGACCATGACTACCGCGTCTGCCCGGCGTGCGGTCCGTACTGCATCCTCGATCAATCTGCGGTTGATCTCGGCCGGTACCAGCTTAACCTCGTCTTTCGCCCAGACGCGGGTTTCGGTGATGCGAACCCCTTCCGAATAGTCCACTGCAAACCGGCCACGTGCGGCGCTCTCAATACCTTCGAGCACGCTGACCACATGGCGCGGGACGTCGCTGTACCCACCGATCGGGGTGTCGCGTGCGTGTGTGCCGAGCACTGCGAGACGCTTGAACGCAGCGGGGTTGAGCGGCAACAGTCTGTTGTCGTTCTTGAGCAGTACGATGCTTTCGCGCGCGGCCTGTCGAGCTAGCGCGATGGCGCCCGGTGTCGCTTCCTTCGCCAGCGCCGCGCTAGCGTCGACATAAGGGCGCTCGAACAGGCCCGCCTGGAACTTGAGTTGCAGCATGCGGCGCACGGCATCATCAACTTGCTTCTGCGGTACCTTGCCGTCGCGAACCAGCTTCGGCAGGAGAGCATAAGCTGCGCCGTCGGGCGTTTCGGAATCGACGCCCGCCCCAATAGCGCGAGCGGCGGCCTCTTCGAGGTTGGCGAACATCTTGTGACGTCCGACCAGTTCACGAATCGCGAAATAGTCGCTGACCGTCGCTCCCTTAAACCCCCATTCTCCACGCAGGACATCGGTCAGCAGCCAGCGATTGGCGTGGCTCGGGACACCGTCGATTTCGTTGTACGAAGGCATAACGCTCAGTGCGTTCGCTTGTTTGATCGCCTTTTCAAACGGCGGGAAGAAGTTGGTGCGCAGGTCGCGCTCGCCGACGGACGCTGGCGCGGTGTTGGTGCCGCTCTCGGGCTGACCGTGACCGGTCATATGTTTGAGCGTCACGAACACCTTGTCTGGGGACAACGGCAGCGTCCTGCCCTGAAAGCCGCGGATCGCGGCGAGGCCCATTTCGCTGACCAGATAGGGGTCCTCGCCATAGGTCTCCTCGATCCGTCCCCAGCGCGGGTCCCGCGCGATGTCGACGACCGGCGCCAGCGCCAGAGTCGCTCCGCGCGCCCGCATTTCGCGTGCAGCGACGCTGAATACCTGCTCCATCAGCGGGCGATTCCAGGTGCTGGCGAGGCCGATCGCCTGGGGGAAACTGGTGGCGCCGCGCGCGACATAACCGTGCAGCGCTTCCTCATGCATCAGGATCGGGATGCCGAGCCTGGTGCGCTCGACCGCCCAGCGCTGCGCCGCGTTCACATAGTCGGCGGTGTTGC
>JBDSZD010000135.1:0-9458 GCA_039925325.1 Sphingomicrobium sp. | reverse complement strand
CATCTTCAAAACGCCCACCAGCGGGTGATGTCGATCGCCACGCTGCAAAGGCAATTGGCGCTGAAAAGCACGGACAAAGTCGAACTTAGCAAATACCTCAGGGACCTATGCTCCAGCATCGGCGCCTCGATGATTGACGATCAGAATCGGGTGTCGTTGGTCAGCACGGTCGA
The DNA here is from genome assembly GCA_039925325.1 of Sphingomicrobium sp. Classification (GTDB taxonomy): domain Bacteria; phylum Pseudomonadota; class Alphaproteobacteria; order Sphingomonadales; family Sphingomonadaceae; genus Sphingomicrobium. Next base: position 9,285 of record JBDSZD010000135.1, on the reverse strand, counting down.
CGATACGGTCATCAGCGCAAATGTTTCCGTCAGCCTTGGCCTGATCGTGACCGAGTTGGTTATCAATGCCCTTAAGCATGCCTTCCCCGGCCGAAACCAGAAGGGCCAGATTAGGGTCGACTATCTGACTACAGGCGAAGGTTGGGCGTTGACAGTTGGTGACAACGGGAACGGAATGGCCGCGGAGGGTAGCTCGGAGCCAGGGTTGGGAACGGGTATCGTTGAGGCGCTCGCCAAACAACTCGATGCCACTGTTCATCTGACCGATCAGCACCCCGGGACGAAGGTGTCGATTGTTCATGCGGCTTAACGGAGTTCTTGGGATGATTAGACGGTAGCGGCCGAGGTAACCACGCCGGCTCCCAGCGCAGGCAACCGCGCAACCTTTCTCCCTCGTAAGCGCGTAAACTTAGGCCGTTAGCGCGAACTTTGGGTGCGTTGGGGTTTCAGGAAGTCAGGCGCGAAGAGAGAAACCTACGCGACTCAGTTCGCCTTCTTCTCCGCAATCCACGCATCCACCTTCCGCTCCAGAATGGTCAACGGCAGCGCGCCGGTCATCAGCACCTGGGCGTGGAAGTCGCGGATATCGAACGTGGGCCCAAGCTCCGCCTCCGCTTTCTTCCGCAGCCGCTGGATCGTCAGCGCGCCGATCTTATAGGCGAGCGCTTGGCCGGGAATGGCAATGTAGCGCTCGACCTCGGCAGTCACGTCGGTGCGGCCCATGTTGCTGTGGGCCAGCATATATTGGATGGCCTGATCGCGGCTCCAACCCTTGGTGTGGATGCCGGTATCCACGACCAGCCGCATCGCGCGCAGCATCTCGTCCGACAATGTGCCGAAGCGCTGATAAGGGTCCTTGTACAGGCCCATTTCGTAGCCGAGCGTTTCCGCATAGAGCGCCCAACCCTCGACATAAGCGGTGTTGCCGCCGAACCGCATGAACGCCGGCAGCGCCGCATTCTCCTGCGCCAGGCTGATCTGGAAATGATGGCCAGGCGCGCCTTCGTGGAGATAGAGTGTCGTTACCCCCGGCGTGGTCCGCGACGGCAGGTCGTAGGCATTGAAGTGAAATATGCCGGGACGCATGCCGTCCGCGCTGCCTTCGGAATAGCTTCCGCCCGGCTCGAACTTTTCGCGGAACGGCTGGTACGGGCGAATCTCGAGCTTGGACTTGGGAATGGTCGAGAAGAAGCGCGGCACTTCGGCATCCACCGCTTTGGCCACGGCATAATAACGCTGGGTCAGCGCGACGCGGCTCTTTTCCTGGAATTTCGGATCGTGGCGCAAATGGTCGAAGAAGGACTGAAGCCCGCCCTTGAACCTGACCTCCGTCCGCACGTTATCCATCTCGGCGGTGATGCGCGCGACCTCGCGCAGGCCGAGTTGGTGAATCGCGTCCGGCTCAAGCGCCAGCGTGGTGCTCGATTGCACGAGATGTCTGTACAGGCGGTCGCCACCCTTCATGCTCGACAGGCCCACCGATGCACGCGCGCGGGGCAGATATTCCGCCTTGAGAAAATCGCGCAGACGGCCAAGCGCGGGATAGAGTTGATCGCCGATCGCCGCGCGATATTCGGTCGTCAGACGCTCCCGGTCGGACGCACCGATCGCGGCGGGGAATTGCCGGATTGGGCCGTAATAGGGCGAATCTTCGGGCTTCTTCGCCAATTGCCCGTCAAGCTGCTCGATCATGTTGCGGACGGTGAGCTGGGTTTCGACCACTCCGCTCGCCTGGCCTTGACGGAAGCGCGTGATCGCCCGGTCAAGATAAGCTGCGAACTCCCGGTGGCGCTTGAGTGCATTATCATAATCCGCGACCGTCTCGAATGGCGCACCGCCTGCGCCGCTCGAAAGCGTTGCGTAGGCCGTGTGGATTCCCGTGAAATGGTTGAGCGGGCGAACGATGGTCAGTGCGAGCAAGTCCGGCTGCAGCCCGCGCAGGTCGTCGCGTCGCGTATATTCGAACACGTCGTAGGCCAGCTGGTCGGTCGGATTGAGACGATCGCGCGGGATCGCTTGAAGTGCTGTGAGTTCGCCTTCGGCGGCTGCCCGTTCCGAAGCGAAATATTCGTCGCTGATGCCGTCCCCGAAGCGATCGGCGTAACGCTGGTCGCCGCGCGTGAGGGCATTCAACGGGTTGCGCTTGAGACTGCCTTCGTCGCTTGCTTTGAACAGGTCGAACAAAAGATCGTGCGCACTCTGCGCGTTTTCGACCGGAGTGGGATCGGGGCGCGGTTGGGACACGGGCACCGTAGCGCAGCCAGCCAGTGCAAGCGCGCTCAACACAAGAAACATCGCCGTGCCGGGTCGTTCGATCAAGTTTTGGACTTCTCGTGCAATTCGGAACGCTCAATGCACGACAAGGTAGCACGGCTCCGCCGCAACTCTTGTTCGATTAACGACGGACCAACTCTACCAGAAGAAGTCGTGGATCACGTCGATCACTTCACCGCTCCAGGTGTCGACCAGGATCGCATCGCCGTGATAGCGAATCCACAGCGTACCCGGATAGGCCGGAGGCAGGCGGTAGCTCCACGGATCATTGAGCCAATGACTACGGCTGTAATAGCTGGGCCACATCCGCCAGCCCGGCTGGTAGCGCTGATAATTCCAGCCGAACGGATCGTAATAGAATCCGATGTGGAAGATCGAGCGGTGGCGGTCGCGGTGCCGGCGCCAGTCGTAGCGATTATCGTCGCGCCAATCGCGGCTCCAGCGGCTGTCCCAGCGCTGTCCGTCGCTGCGCACGCGCAATGGCGGCTGCGTTCCGGGGCGCGGCACAGTGCTGACCGCCAGGCGGTCGCGAACATGCTCGTTCCAGACGCCGTCGCTCGGCTGCTCGCCGCGCACTCGGCCATCACGGTCGCCGAAGCGGCGGTCGAGCACCCGGCGGAAGCGACGGTCGGCGATATCGCCGTCGCGCGGCTGTTGGGTCCAACCACGCGGCTCCGTTTCGGAAGTCGTCGCAGTCGCCGGCTCCGGAACGCGCTCGTGCCGGCGCCAATTGGTAACGCCAGCGTTGCCGCTATTCGCGGCCTCGGGCGGACGAATTGCAGGGCCGCTGTCGTCCGCAGTCCGGCGCTGCTCCCGCAGTTCCTGAGTGCGCTGCGGGCGCTCGCCGCCACTCCACTGCGGACGATCCACGCTTCGCACGCGCTCAACGTGGATCGGTGCGTTGTCGTTGCTCTGCGCGCGCGCGAGTCCGCTGGCTTCACTGCGCTCCGCGCGAGCAGGCCGGCTCTCGCTACGCTCTGCCCGCGCCGCCGACCGCGCTTCGCCGCGGCTCGCTCGCGAAGGGCGGGTGTCGTCGTCGGTGTCGGGCCGAGCCAGCGACGGCGTTGCCGCTGAGGCAAGCAGAAACAGGATCAGGAACTTACGCATCACCAGAAACTCCAGAAGAGTCCTTACTGCGGTGGAGAGTGCGATTCGTCAGATGAAAGTTGGCTGAACCGGTTCGGGTCGGCAGCGGCCGGTGCAGTGGGCGGCGGGATCGCGCTCGCGACCGCCCTTGCGATGGCACGTTTGATGCGGGAGTAGGAGCCGCAGCGGCAGATATTGGGGATCGCGTCGATCGCCGCAGCATCGGGACGCGGGTTGGCCCGGAGCAAGCCCGCGATCGCCATGATGAACCCCGGCTCGCAATAGCCGCACTGGGTGACCTGCTCGGCTGCCCATGCTTGCTGAACCGGGTGCCGGCGATTCGAGGATAGGCCCTCGATCGTCACGATCTGAGCCCCTTCGAGCGAAGCAATGCTGACATTGCAGCTGGTGGCCGCGCGACCGTCGACCATGACGGTGCACGCGCCGCAGTCCCCGCTGTCGCAACCATATTTGGTCCCGGTGAGGTTGGACGCGTCGCGCAGTGCGAACAGCAACGGCGTGTCCGGATCGAGGCGATAATGAACCGCCTCACCGTTGACGGTCATCCGCGTCACAGCGCCCAGACCTTGAGATCGGGGCGCATGTCCGCTGGCTTCTTGACGGATTTTATGTCGACGAAGATGCCATCGGGCGCGATCATCGCGCTGAGTTGTTCCCCGCTGAGCGCGGTATAAGCTTCATGCGGAACCGCGAGGATGAGCGCGTCGAGGTCGCTAAACTCGTCGATAGAGGCCAGTTCGACGCCATAGGTTTCGCGAATGCTTGCGGGGTCAGCCAAGGGATCGTGGACGATCGGCCCGAGGCCAAACGCACGCAATTCATTGAGGATGTCCACGACCTTGGAATTGCGGATGTCGGGCACATTTTCCTTGAACGTGAAGCCAAGGATGCCGACTCGTGCGCTGCGCGTCGGCGGAACGCGTTGCGCCAGCAGCTTCACCACCCGCTGGGCGACATAGGCGCCCATGCCATCATTGATTCGTCGTCCGGACAGAATGATCTGCGGGTGATAACCGAGTTGCTCGGCCTTGGCGGTGAGGTAATATGGGTCGACGCCGATGCAGTGGCCGCCAACCAGCCCGGGATAGAATTTCAGGAAATTCCATTTGGTGGCGGCAGCGGCCAGCACGTCGGCGGTACGGATCCCGACCAGGTCGCAGATCTTGGAGATTTCGTTCATCAGCGCAATGTTCACATCGCGCTGGGTGTTCTCGATCACCTTCGCGGCCTCGGCGACCTTGATCGACGGCGCCCGGTGGATGCCGGCGTCGATGATCGATCCGTAGAGCCCGGCCAATCGATCGAGCGTGGCCGAATCCTGCCCGGCAACCACTTTGACGATCTTTTCGATCGGGTGCTGCCGGTCGCCGGGATTGATCCGTTCCGGGCTGTAGCCGAGCATGAAATCGACCCCTGCCTTCAGCCCTGACGCGTGCTCGAGTGCTGGTCCACAGATTTCCTCGGTCACGCCGGGATATACGGTGCTTTCAAAGACGACGACGGATCCGCTCCGGAGCGCCGGACCGATCAGATCGCAGGCGGCGTGGAGAGCCTGGAAGTCCGGCCGGTTGGCCTGGTCGATGGGCGTGGGCACGGTGACGATGAAGATCGTCCGGCCAGTCAGCGCGGCCGGATCGTCGGTTATCCGCAGGCCGACAGCGCGTAGCTCCTCCGCCGCAATCTCGTTGGTCCAATCCCGATTCTGCCGAAGCGCGGCAATGCGGTTCGCATTGATATCGAAGCCGATGACATCATGCGTCTTCTTCGCGAACGCGACGGCCAGCGGCAAGCCGACGTAGCCCAGTCCAACGACGGCGATCTGCTCTTCGCTCACAGCAATTCATCCCCGCACCAAACGCGATCCGCGTCGTGGCTTATACGGAGGAATGCTCGCCAGGACAGTTAGTCATGTGGGTGACTGGTCAGGCCGCCTTTTTCGGGACGACCGCGTCGCGGGCAATGAGGATCCGCCCGGCATCGATCTTCAGCGGGATCACCGGCACGCAACCCTTGTCCTCGCCCAGCGCTTCGCCGGTCAGCAGCGAGATATTCCAATTGTGCAGCGGGCAAGTGACGATCGAGCCGTGGACGATGCCCTGGCTGAGCGGCCCCTGCTTGTGCGGGCATTTGTTGACCAGCGCGTGGAAGTTGCCGGCGAGCGTCCGGAAAATGGCGATCTCGTCGCCCCCGTGCACCGGTAAGGTGCGCGCGTTTCCGGGCGCGACCTGATCGACGCTGCCGATGTCGAGCCAGTCGCCGATCACGCGACGGTCTCCAGCGCGAACGGACGGACCTCGGCGAGATGCTGGTGCAAGTGCGCGTCTTCGCCGGCGGCGCGCTTGGCCCAGGGATCGTCCTGCATGAACGTCTGCGAATAGCGAAACTTGGCGGCCAGGGTGGGCACGGTTTCCGGATCGTCGAGCAATGCCGTCTTCACATATTCCAGACCGACCCGTTCAATCCACGGCGCGGTCCGCTCCAGATAAAAAGCCTGTTCGCGGTAAAGCTGAATGAAGGCCGCGCACACATCCATCGCTTGCGCTTCGGTTTCGACCTTGCACAGCAGGTCGGTCACGCGGACCTTGATCCCGCCGTTGCCGCCGACGTGCAGCTCATAGCCGCTGTCGACGCATATGATGCCGAAGTCCTTGATGGTGGCCTCGGCGCAGTTGCGCGGGCAGCCGGACACGGCGATCTTGAACTTGTGCGGCATCCAGCTGCCCCAGGTCATCTGCTCGATCTGGACTCCGAGGCCGGTCGAATCCTGCGTTCCGAAGCGGCACCATTCCGAACCGACGCAGGTCTTCACCGTGCGCAGCGACTTGCCATAGGCGTGGCCAGACACCATTCCCGCCGCGTTGAGATCGGCCCAGACGGCGGGCAAATCCTCCTTCTTAATTCCGAAGATATCGAGCCGCTGACCTCCGGTGACCTTGACCATCGGCGCCTTGAACTTGTCGACGACGTCGGCGATCGCGCGCAGTTCGCGCGGGTTGGTTATCCCGCCCCACATCCGCGGGACGACCGAATAGGTGCCGTCCTTCTGAATGTTGGCATGCATCCGTTCGTTGACGAAGCGGCTTTGCTGATCGTCGATATATTCGCCGGGCAAAGCACACAGCAGATAATAATTGAGCGCGGGGCGACACGACGAACATCCGTCGGGGGTCGTCCAGTGCAATTTCTGCATCACTTCCGGGATCGACGTCATGCCCTGGGCAACAATCTCGCGCCGCACATGATCGTGGCCGAAGCTGGTGCATTTGCACACGGTCTTGACCGTGCGCTCGCCGTCATAATCGGCGCCCAGAGTGAGCTTGAGCAGGCATTCGACCTGACCCGTGCACGATCCGCACGATGCGCTGGCCTTGGTGGTCGCGCGGACCTTGTCGAGCGTGTCCGCGCCTTCGCGGATGGCATAAGTGATCGTCCCTTTCCAGACGCCGTTGCAGCCGCAAATCTCGGCAGTGTCCGAGAGCGCCGCAACGGCCGCATTAGGGTCCGATTGCCCCCCTCCGAGGGCGAATGCCTGTCCGAAGATCAGCATTTCGCGGACGCTTTCAACGTCCTCGGCTGACCTGAGCAAGTCGAAATACCAGCTACCGTCCTGAATATCGCCGTACAATACGGCACCGATCAGACGATTGTCGCGCAGGACAACGCGTTTGTAGATCCCGCGCGCTGCGTCGCGCAACACGACATCCTCGCAGTCCGCGCCCCCCGAAAAGTCGCCGGCCGAGAAGACATCGATCCCCGACACCTTGAGCTTGGTCGAGGTGACGGAGCCGCTATAGCCGCTCGGCGCGCCGGTCAGGCCGTCGGCAAGCGCGCGGCACATCTCCCACAACGGGGCGACAAGGCCGTAGACCTGTCCGCGATGCTCGACGCATTCCCCGACCGCAAGGATCGCTGGGTCGGACGTGACCATATGATCGTCGACCTGGATTCCGCGGCCGACCTCCAGCCCCGCGTCGGTCGCGAGTGCCGTATTCGGGCGGATCCCAACGGCCATCACCACCAGGCTGCACGGGATTTCGCGGCCGTCCTTCAACCGCACGCCTTCGACCTTGTCCTCGCCCATGATCTCGGCCGTGTCGGCGGAGGTCAGGATGGTCTGGCCGCGCTTTTCGAGTTCAGTCTTGAGCAGCCAGGCGGCCGCCTCGTCGAGTTGCCGCTCCATCAGGTTCGACATCAGGTGCAGCACCGTCACCTGCATGCCGCGCAGCGCGAGGCCGTGCGCGGCTTCAAGGCCGAGCAGGCCGCCGCCGATCACCACCGCATGCCCACCCTGGTCGGCGGCGCGGAGCATCGCGTCGACATCGTCGAGGTCGCGGAAGGTCACGACTCCCGGAAGGTTGCGGCCGGGTACCGGGATGATGAAGGGATCGGAGCCGGTGGCGATCAGCAGCTTGTCATAGGCCACGGCCCGGCCGGAACGCGACATGACCAGCTTGTTGGCGCGATCGATTTCCAACACCGGATCGCCGGAGATGAGGTCGATTCCATTGTCCTGATACCAGGCGGCGTCGTTGATGACGATCTCGTCGAAGCTCTTCTCGCCCGCAAGCAGCGGGGACAGCATGATGCGGTTGTAGTTGACTCGGGGCTCGGCCCCAAAAATGGTGATCCGGTAACGGCTGCTGTCGCGGGCGATGATTTCCTCGACCGCCCGGCACCCGGCCATGCCATTGCCGACCACGACCAGATGCTGCCGCCCGTCACCCGGCGCTGGATCGTCCCGCGCTCCGCCGCTCGTTTCAGCATCGAGATACATTGGCTAACTCGCTCCCGGACATGAAAAAAACCGCCTCGACCGCCCTCGCGGGCAGCCGGCGGCGGCTTTGCCTTGCTCTCCGGTCTTGCCGGCGAGGAGCCCGCTGTTCCCCCATTGGAATCGCGGGCCATATCGGGGCCATCCTCGTCCCCGCCTCAAATCATGCGCAAATCAGTCACTTAGGGCAAGCGAATTGTGCACTGCAGCACCGGTGAAACTTTCACATCAATAGGCCCACTCCAACTGCAGCCATGCCTTGCGGGTGTCGGTTGCGAAGCGTTTCGCCTGATAATCCGCGAGCTTTGCCATGACCGTCCACTTGCCTTTCTTGGCGGCCAGCGACGCGTTCCATTCGTTGCCATAATGCAGGTCAAGCCGGTCGCTGTCGAAGCGGTGGTAGACGAGGAGCGCATTGATCGCGTCCATCCCGCCGACCTTTTTCCAGCCATAACCGGCGCTTCCGTAGATATCCTTGATGCCATTGGGCGGCGTGGTCAGGAATTTGTCGGCCCAGCCCTGGAATTTGTGGAGCGTGGCGAGCGGTGTCTGGAAGCTGGTGAACGGGACGCCCTTGTCCGCGCCAAGCACTTCCCGGCCAAGGCCGAACTTGGCCGCACCGACATCGAGTCCGAATTCGGTCAGGACATAGTCGGACTGGAAGTTGTTGGGATTGCGCGCATGGTCCGACTGGCGCGCATAGCTCAACGCATACGTGAGTTTGGCGCCCTTCGCGACTGGTCGCGACCCGGCAAGGCGTCCGCCCACGGTCTTGCTGGATTGACGATAAAGCGAAACGATCGGCTCCTCCTGGTCCACGAAAACCGCGAACCCGGTCAGCATCCCGATCGGAGTCGGGTGCGAGACGAAAGCGAAGATATTGTCGCCGCGCACCGCCTGCTGGCGCGCACCTTTCCCGTCGACGCCCCAAATCGTGCGGACGGAGCCGGCATAAGTCAGGTCGAGCTTGATGCCCTTTGCGTCGCCATATTCCAGACGCACCGCATCGAACGTCTGCTCGTTCTGGCGCCAACCGACCGAGCCGACGAAGCGCTGGTCTTCGAGGTTAATGCGTTGCCGCCCGACCGTTGCCACCAGCTTCGGCACCCCCCGATATTGCAGCTGCAACCGAT
>JBDSZD010000134.1:0-3467 GCA_039925325.1 Sphingomicrobium sp. | reverse complement strand
TTTCTCGGCGCGTTGGGCCGAGGAGCGCGACGGGCATCGCGAATTCGGCCCCGCCATGGAGCGCGTGTGGAAAGCATTGGACTCAACCGGTCCGGGCGCCAGCCGCGACGCGCATTTCATCTGCGCGCTGGCGATCGCATGGCCGGACGACGGCCAGGCGGAATCGTTCGAAGGCCGGGTCGATGGAACATTGGTGTGGCCGCCGCGCGGAGACCGAGGTTTCGGCTACGATCCCATTTTCGTCGCCACTGGCCACGAAATTACCTTCGGTGAGATGGATCCGGAGGAAAAGCACCGAATCAGCCACCGGGCGGAGGCATTCGGAAAATTAGTGGCCGCGCTCGGCTAGCTGGGTCGGAGCACGCGGATCGCGGCCCGCGACGAGCAAGACTCCATCCTTGTTTCCGGTGGGAGCGTAGCGGCACACGAAATAATCAATGCTTGCGCTCGATTCCAAAGCGCAGCCGACCTCGGTCGTGGTTGGCCAGATTATCTGGGTGTAATGCGCCACCGAGGTCCAGTCTCCGGTCGCGCTGTTGGCTGGAAAGGCTCCGGGCAGGAAAAACTTCTCTTCCTCCACCATGACCCGGATCATGGTATCATACGAAAAGACGCCGCGCGGCCCTTTCCACAGATTTTCGCCCATTTTCTTGCGTCGCTCGGGGGTTCGATCATGGCCGAAGATGCCGGTCGCGGCCATGTAGCGGGCGTGCACCGATGCCTGCGCTGCAAGTTCGATGTTCCAGCGGATCGGCGCGACACCGAAGCGGCCTCGCGCTTGATTGTGCCAGCGCAGCGCGACTTGCTCGAGCAGAAGCGCACCACGATCCGCAGGCGCAGGCCAGTTTGGACTCGGCAGGTCGGCGGCCGAAGATGGCGCCGCGATCAGAAGCGCAATAAGGAACCGTCGCATCATGGCCGAGCAACGTGCGCCGCAAATTCTTAAAAATGTCCTGATGGGCGAAGCGCTCGCGCTTTACGTCCACTGGCCGTTTTGCGTCGCGAAATGCCCCTATTGCGACTTCAACAGCCATGTTCGCGCGGACATCGACCAGCACGCGTGGCGCGATGCATTGCTCGCCGACCTCGCCTACGAAGCCGGCCTGCTTCCCGGACGTACCCTGACGTCGATCTTTTTCGGAGGCGGTACGCCCTCACTGATGGACCCCGCGACCGTGGCTGCGGTGATCGAAGCCGCAACCGATCATTGGCGGACCGCGGACAACGTCGAGATCACGCTCGAAGCTAATCCCAATTCGGTCGAATCCGCGCGCTTTGCCGACCTTGCGGCGGCCGGGGTCAATCGCCTGTCGCTGGGATTGCAAAGTTTCGACGACAGCCAGCTCGCCTTCCTCGGTCGCGCGCACAGCGCAGCCGAAGGACTCCGCGCGCTCGCAATCGGCCAGGCTCAATTCGACCGCGTCAGTTTCGACCTGATCTACGCGCTGCCCGGCGATCGAGAGGACGCGTGGGAAGCGAACCTGCGGCGCGCTCTGGGGTTCGGAACCAGCCATCTGTCGCTCTATCAACTGACCATCGAGCCCGGCACGCGGTTCGCCGCGCTTCACGCCGCCGGGAAACTGGACCCGCTCGACCCGGACAGCGCAGCCGCACTGTTCGAACTCACCGCGGAAATGACCGAAGCGGCGGGACTTCCAGCCTACGAAATCAGCAATCATGCCCGGCCCGGGGAGGAAAGCCGCCACAATCTGTCCTACTGGCGCTACAGCGATTATGCTGGCGTCGGCCCCGGCGCGCACGGACGCCGCCTCGGCCAACGCACGGTCCGCCATCGCAAACCGGAAAACTTCATGACGGCGATCGTGCGCAATGGTCATGGTGTTCAGGAAGAGCTTGCGCTGGAGCCTAGCGAAGCGGCGGACGAAGCGCTGGTGATGGGGCTGCGCCTGCGCGAAGGCATCGACGCCGATGCAATTGCCCGACGCTTCGGCCTCCGAACCATCATCGATTGGGCGCGGGTCGACGCCCTGGTCGCAAGCGGCCACATGCACCGCGACGGCGGGCGCATTGCCGCCACCGCGCTTGGCCGTCTCGTCCTTGATCGACTGCTCGTCGAAGTGTCGGCGACCGCTTAGTTTGCTTCGGCCTTGCTCGCCGCGCTGGCGGAATATTTATAGGTTTGCGCAGAAGACGTGAAACCGTCCGTCACATCCGTCGAAGCATCGTTGGACGCGCGCGTCCGCGATACGCCGTTCTTCACGTCGAACGCGACCAGTGCCGCTTTCAACCGATCCCCCTGCGTGCCGCACGCGGCTCGCAGATAGTCCGCATAAGCGTCCGGCGCGATCTTCTCCGTCTTGGCGCTCGCCTCCGCCTTCTTGAGGCAATTTGTGAACGCGATTCGCGGTCCTGTGATCGCCGCTTGTAGCCCGGCCAGGTACATCGCCGATGCCATCGTCAGTATAATCATCGCATCCTCTCCAATAGGGACACCGATGCGCGGAGAATGACTCTTTTACGCTTGCATTGGAAGCGCTTATTGCAAGGTAATGGATGATCGGTCGAAGCCCGGACTTTATATCGTCGCGACTCCGATCGGAAACCTCGGCGATTTGTCACCGCGCGCGGCCGAAACGCTGCGCAATGCCGACCTGGTTCTGGCGGAAGATAAAAGGGTCAGCGCGAAGCTGCTTGCCCATGTCGGATCAAAGGCGCGCATGGCGGTCTATCATGATCATTCGAGCGAAAGCGATCGCGACCTGATCCTCGCGCGGCTTGCCAATGAAGCAGTCGCGCTCGTCAGCGATGCCGGCACACCGCTGATCTCCGACCCGGGTTACAAGCTGGTGCGCGCCGCCCGCCAGGCGGGCCATGCGGTATATGCGATCCCCGGAGCATCCGCCGTCATCGCCGCTTTGAGCATCGCCGGGCTTCCCACCGACCGCTTCCTGTTCGCAGGCTTTCTGCCGGCGAAGGCGAAAGCGCGTGACGATATTGTTGCAGAGCTTTGCACCGTCCGCGCGACTTTGGTGTTCTACGAAAGCGGTCCGCGCCTGGGCGAAAGTCTCGCAGCCCTTCATAAAGGACTTGGCGAGCGCCAAGCGGCGGTGGCTCGCGAAATCACCAAGCTGCATGAGGAATGCGTCACCGGAACGCTGGCGGAGCTAGCCGCGCTTTACGCCGACCACCCGCCGAAAGGTGAAATGGTCATCGTGGTTGGCCCTCCGTCCGAGCCGGAGCCTGCATCGGATGAGGAACTCGATCGCACACTTCGCGATGCACTGGGCAGCACCTCCCCCTCCCGCGCCGCCGCCGAGGTGGCGGCGCGGAGCTGGCGGTCGGACAAGCCGCTCGACGCCGAGGTCGCGCTCGGCCTGAAGCGCCACAAGCACCTCGGTGACGACGCGCGCGGGTTCGTCGCCGACGTCACAGCCGGCATGGCGCGGCGCCGTCGCTTCGTCGAGCGCGCCGGCGCGCGTCTGCCGTTCGATCCGACGCGCGAAGCC
>JBDSZD010000133.1:0-4293 GCA_039925325.1 Sphingomicrobium sp. | reverse complement strand
GTCTTGACCGCGCCATCGCGGCGAGTGTCCCGATCCTGATCGGAACCACGGGGCTCGACGACCTTGCGGGCAAGCGGATCGAGGAAGCCGCGCAGCACGTCGCGGTGATGCAGGCCGCCAACACCTCGCTCGGAGTCGCGCTGCTGTCCGATCTGGTTGAGCGCGCTGCGCGCGTGCTCGGACCCGCCTGGGACATCGAGATCGTCGAAGCGCACCATCGGAGCAAGACAGATGCGCCGTCCGGCACCGCGCTCGCGCTGGGAGATGCCGTTGCTCGGGGGCGCGGGACGCCGCTCGATGCGGATCGAGGCCGCGACGGCACGGGACTCACGCGTCGCGAAGGCTCAGTCGGCTTTGCGGCCGTGCGCGGCGGCTCCGTGGCCGGCGATCACGATGTCATGTTCCTTGGACCCGAAGAGCGCTTGATCCTTTCCCACCGCGCCGAAAATCGCAGCATCTTCGCCCGCGGCGCGCTCGCCGCCGTCCGCTTCCTGCACGGCAAGCCTGCGGGCCTCTATTCGATGCGGGATGTGATCGAAGCGGCGTGAACAAAGCGCAGGTTTTCGAATTCTATTCGCGGCTGGCGGAGGCGAACCCCGACCCGACAACCGAGCTCGAATATAGCAATCCCTACACATTGCTCGTTGCGGTCGTGCTGTCGGCTCAGGCAACCGATGTCAGCGTGAACCTCGCTACCCGCGACCTGTTCAGATGCGCCTCCACTCCGGAACAGATGCTCGCTTTGGGCGAAGATTCGGTGCGCAAGCAGATCAAGACGATCGGCTTGTTCAACACCAAGGCAAAAAACGTCATCGCGCTCAGCGCTGCCCTGATCCGCGACCATGGCAGTGAAGTGCCCAGGACGCGCGAGGAATTGGAGCGACTGCCGGGCGTGGGGCGCAAGACCGCGAATGTCGTCCTCAACACCGCGTTCGGGGAAGAAACCTTTGCGATCGACACGCATATCTTCCGCGTCGGCAACCGCACCGGACTCGCCCCCGGGAAGACCCCGCTCGCCGTAGAACTGAAGCTGGATCGGCGCACACCCCAGCCGTTCCGCCGCGACGCTCACCACTGGCTGATCCTCCACGGTCGCTACACCTGCAAGGCGCGGCTTCCGCTCTGCTATAAATGCCCGGTGATCGACCTGTGCCGTTATCGACCGAAGACTCCGCGGCCAAAGGGCTTAGCGCCAGATGCGCTCGAAACGATGGCCTAATCCCGTCAGCAGCTCGTATTGCGACAAGCCCGATTGCGCCGATGCGCGCGGCAGGTCGTAATCCAGTTTTACCCAATCGCCTTCCGCGACATCCGCCGCGCCGCAATCGAAAGCGATCAGGTCCATCGACACGCGCCCGATCAGCTTGAGCGCGATATCGCCGGCAAACGCTCGGCCCCGCCCTGAAAATCCGCGCAGATAGCCATCCGCATAACCGATGTTCACGATCGCTGTCTGCATGTCTGCCGTGGCCACGAAGGTCGCGCCATATCCGACGGTTTCCCCGGCCCGGACCGTTCGGCGCTGGACCACCTGCGCTTCGACGACCGCCACGGGCAGAATGTGCCCTTCGGCCTCGGGTCGCAGAACACCGCCGTAAAGCGCCAATCCGGGCCGGACGAGATCGAACGCATAGTCGCGGCCAAGGCAGATGCCGGCGCTGTTCGCCAGACTGTAGCGCTTGGCGGAAACGCTTGCGGCAATGTCGCGGAAACGCCGCAGCTGCGTGGCGTTCAAAGCATGATCTTCGTCGGCGCAGGCGAGATGGCTCATCAGCGTACCGATCGCGAGTCCCTCAAGGCACGCGACATCCTCGACCCGCAAACCCAGCCGATTCATCCCCGTGTCGATCATCACATCGCAGGGCTTGCCCGGCGCGATCTGCTTCCACCGCTGCACCTGATCGGGCGTGTTCAGCACCGGCCGCGCATCCAGTATCCGGGCGCTCTCGACGTCATCCGGCCCGACGCCGTGCAGCACGACCAAGGTTGCGGGCGCGGCGCTTAGCTCGGCCGCCTCGGCCCAGCTGGCCACGAAGAAGTCGCGACAGCCCATGTCGTGCAGCGCCTGCATCGTCTCGCTTGCGCCGAGCCCATAGCCGTCGGCCTTGATCGCCGCCCCGCACGCGACCCCGGCGCGGTTGGCCAGCCAGCGCCAGTTGGACTGAAGCGCGGACCGGTCGACGGTCAGACGTAGCGGGCGATGCATGTGCGCGCGATAGCTGTCATTGCGAGGAGCGCAAGCGACGAAGCAATCCAGACCGCCCTGAATTCCTTCGCCTCGCTCGAAACGACGATTAGTCCAGCGCGGCCCGCGCCTGCTGCCAGTTGCGCCCGTCGAACGCAGCGATCGCAAGCTCGACTGGCTCATCGAGGCAATGCGCGTTCACACTCCAGGCCTCCGGATGCGATCGAGGCTGATAAAAGCTCTTCACGCCACAACTCCGGCAGAACAAATGCTCGGCAGCGCCCGTCCCGAACCGGTAGCTGGTCAGTGCGTCGCGGCCGGCGATCAGCTCAAATTGCCGATGTGGAACAATGATGTGGAGGAATCCCGTCATCCGGCAGATGGAACAATTGCAATCGAGCGCGGGCACCGGCGGATCCGGCAGTTTCGCCGCGAACCGCACCGCTCCGCAATGACAGCCGCCCTCGATCATCGCGGGAAGGACTCTTGTTTCCCTGTTTCCCAATATTTCCGCGCTCGGGCGGCCCAGTCATTAAATTGCTCGTCTTCAACAAAACATCGGCGCGGCAATATAATAGCGCATGCTGGCGTGGTGAAAAAATAGAGGCGATCCGGCGTCGTTACGACTTTCTTGATAGCCGACCAGGGAAATTGCGCATTTTGTGAAGGATGCCGAGTTGTGATGGCGTGCTCCGTCAAGCGAACGAAGATGGGATCGTCCCAACCATTTTTACGCCGCGCTCGGAGCTGAACGAGGGGCGAGAGGAAATAGGTTGCCAGGGTGATTGCGACACTCATGAGGATATATGGGACGAACTGAAAAAAGAGGTCGAGGCCGCGAAATCCATCGAAAAACGAGGACACCCCGAAAAGCGCCGGCGCGAGCGCGATGATAATGAGAACCCGGCGGCAGCGCGGACACACTCCGTATAGAGACCGAAGGTCGGACGCATCGTAGGCAACGCCAATCTCTTGTTTCTCTGCTTGATCGTCGCTCACTCGACCGTCACCGATTTTGCCAGATTGCGCGGCTGATCGACGTCCGTGCCCTTGAGCACGGCGACGTGATAAGCGAGCAGCTGGACCGGCACCGCGTAAACCAATGGCGCAATCAGCGGGTGGACTTGCGGCATTTCGATTGTCGCCATGCAGCCCTCGCTGGCCTCGGCCAGCCCCTTCGCATCGCTGATCAGGATGATTTTTCCGCCGCGCGCGCGCACTTCCTGCATATTGCTGACCGTCTTTTCAAACAAAGGACCCGACGGCGCGATCACGATCACTGGCACTGCGTCGTCGATCAGCGCGATCGGCCCATGCTTCATCTCGCCCGCGGCATAGCCTTCCGCATGAATGTAGCTGATTTCCTTGAGCTTGAGCGCACCTTCCAAAGCCATCGGATAGTCCGGGCCGCGTCCGAGGTAGAGGACATCGCGGGCGGGCGCGACCAGATGCGCCATCGCTGCAATCTCCTCGTCGTGGCCGAGCGCCGCGTTGATCGCGGCCGGAGCTTCCTGCAAATGCCCGACGATCTCGCGTTCTTCCGCCGGCGTCAGTCGGCCTTTCGCGCGCGCAAGATTTGCAGCTAGCGCAGCAAGCACGGCCAACTGACAAGTAAAGGCCTTGGTCGACGCAACGCCGATTTCCGGGCCCGCGTGGGTGGGCAGCAACAGGTCCGCCGCGCGCGCCATCGAACTGGTCGGCACGTTGACGACAACTGCGATCCGCTGCTGTTCGGCGCGGGCATGACGCAGCGCCGCAAGCGTATCGGCGGTCTCGCCCGACTGGCTGATGAACAGTGCCAGCCCGCCCGGCTCCAGCACCGGCTGTCGATAGCGAAATTCGGATGCGACATCGATATCGACCGGCACCCGCGCAAACTGCTCGAACCAATATTTGGCGACCATGCCGGCGTAAAAGCTGGTGCCGCACGCGACGATGGTCACGCGGTTGACGGCCGCGAGCTCCAGACCAGAGTCGGGAAGCGCAACTTCGCCCTCGAACGGTCGCACATAACTTTGCAGGGTCTGGGCGACCACCAGCGGCTGCTCGTAAATCTCCTTGAGCATGTAATGGGGGTAATTGCCCTTTTCGATCGGTGCCGACGATGC
>JBDSZD010000132.1:0-5500 GCA_039925325.1 Sphingomicrobium sp. | reverse complement strand
ACATCGGCTCCTTGGCCGGGTTGGTCGTCACTCCGATGACCAGTCTGTCGACCAGATGCGCACCGCGCCGGATGATGTCGAGATGGCCAAGCGTCACCGGATCGAACGTGCCTGGATAAACGCCGATTCGCCTAAAAGCTGGATTCACGCTCATGATCAACGATCTCGTTCGATGGCGAAGCGGGCGATCGCGCGCAGCAAGTCCGCCTCGCTGCCATGTTCGCCCAAATGCTCGCACGCTTGTTCGACCAGCATTTCCGCCTGCTGTCGCGCCCGTTCCTCGCCAAGCAGCGACACGAACGTCGCCTTGCCCTGCGCTTCGTCCTTGCCGGTGCGCTTGCCGGCGGCGGCGGCATCGCCACCATGGTCGATCAAATCGTCCGCGATCTGAAAGGCGAGCCCAATGTTGCGGGCGTAGCCCCGATACGGCGTGCGCGCTTCGGCCGGCAAGCGCGCCATGATGCAGGCCGCGTCGATCGAATATTCGATCAAAGCACCGGTCTTGAGCTGCTGCAGCCGCCCGATTTCTGCCAGGTCGAGCGTGCGGCCTTCCGCCGCCAGATCGAGCATCTGGCCGCCCGCCATGCCGGAGGGACCTGCGGCGCGCGCCAGCTCCAGCACCAGCTCGGATCGCACGAACGGGTCCGCATGGGTCTCCGGATCGGCGATGATCTCGAATGCCAGCGCCTGCAAACTGTCGCCCGCAAGCACCGCCACAGCCTCGTCGAACGCCTTGTGCAGCGTCGGTTTGCCGCGGCGAAGATCGTCATCGTCCATGCACGGCAAATCGTCGTGAATCAGCGAATAGACGTGCACGGCTTCAATCGCCGCTCCGACCCGCAGCGCGGGACGGCGGTCGATTGCGAACATCTGGCACGACGCCATGGTCAGGAGCGGTCGCAGCCTTTTGCCGCCACCAATCGCCGCATGGCGGATTGCGTCGAACAGCCGGTCGCGCCCGTCGCCGGTCGCGGGCAGCATAGCGGTCAGGAAAGTGTCAATCTCCGCGCGCAGCCGGCTCGATTCGAACTCGAGATCGGTTGGCGGCCGCTCGATCGTTTCAGTCGGCATCGAAGGGCTTCACACCCGCGGGCTTGCCGTCGGCACCGAACGTGATCTGCTCGATCCGCGCCTGCGCGTCCTTCAGCCGCGCTTCGCAATGGCGCTTGAGCCGGTCGCCCTCCTGGTAAAGCTCGATCGACTGGTCGAGCGGCGCTTCGCCTTTTTCAAGCGTGCGAACAATCTCTTCCAGCCGCGCGAGCGCCGCTTCGAAGCTCAGCTCCGGGGTCTGATCATTTGCATCCATGCGGGACAGCTTTGCGGCTGTCGGTTCAGCGAATCAAGATGCCGAGCTGCTCTTGAACGGATCGCGGATGCCGGGCACGATCTCGTCGACGGCGGTGTCACCGGCCAAAGCAGCCTCGGCATCGCGCGCATGCTGGTCGCGCTCGGCCCGCAATTGCTCGATCAAGGCCTCGCGGTCGCCTTCCAGCCGGGTGTCGGTCGGCGCGGCCATGCCGGCTGCCTTCGCCGCTTTGGCCACCGCCGCATCCAGTTCGCGCTGGGTCGTCAGCCCGAGCGTAACCGGATCCTTGGGCTGGATGTTGGCGATGTTCCAATGGCTGCGGTCGCGGATCGCGGCGATGGTCGTGCGCGTCGTGCCGATCAGCTTGCCGATCTGGCCGTCGGTGACCTCGGGATGGTTGCGGATGATCCAGTTGATTCCGTCGGGCTTGTCCTGGCGCTTGCTGACCGGCGTATACCGCGGGCCCTTGGTGCGGCGCACCGGGTCCGGCTCCTTGTGCATCTTGAGCCGGTAATCGGGGTCGCCTTGACCCTTCTCGATTTCCTCATGCGTCAATTCGCTGGCGCGCAAGGGGTCGCGGCCGGTCAGCTTGGTCGCGGCGGTATCGTCGGCGATCGCCTGGATCTCCAGAATATGCAGCCCACAGAACTCGGCAATCTGGTCGAACGTCAGGGACGTGTTGTCGACGAGCCAAGCGGCGGTGGCATGGGGCATCAGGGGCTGGGCCACGATTTTGTCTCCGAAAATACAAACAAATAGGGCCGCCCCTCGCGGAGCGGCCGTCACGGTTGAAGCGCTTAGGCCGATGGCCGGTTCAGGGCAAGGCGGATCAGGCGGTAATCGGAAGATGGCCCTTCTGGCTGCACACGCGATCCATCCAGCGCAGCACTGCCGGGAACTTGCCGAGATCGAACCCGCCGCCTTCTTCCGCGACATGGGTGTAAGCGTAGAGCGCGATGTCGGCGAGGGTGAAGCGGCCCCCGGCGAACCAGTCCGTCTCGGCAAGATGCTCTTCCATCACGCCTAGCGCTTCGTCGCCGGCTTTCTTCTTGCCCGGGACCAACGCCCGCTGAGCATCGGTCAAATTCTCGTCCCCGACGAATGCCAGCCAGAAGCGCAGGGTCGCGACATACGGCTCATGGCTATATTGCTCGAAGAACATCCAGCGCAGCATGTCGGCGCGCTCGAACCGGTCCGCCGGGATCAGCTCCGATCCGTCGGCGAGATAGAAGATCGCGGCATTGCTTTCGGGCATGAAGCGAGCGCCGATCTGCAGCACCGGGATCCGGCCGTTCGAATTCACCGTCGCGATAAATTCCGGCGTGCGGGTCTCGCCTTTGATGATGTCATATTCGCGCCGCTCCAGCGGCAGGCCGAGGTGGGCGGCCGTCAGCCGCACTTTGTAGCAATTCCCCGACGGAGAATATTCGTGAAGGACCAGTTTCTCGCTCATGCGCACCCCCTGTTGCGCTGCTGGCGTGCCATAGTGCGAAAGGCCAGGCTAATCGATTGGCGCGCCCGAGCAATAAGCTCAGCTTATCCCCCGCGCTCGTCATCCCCGCGAAAGCGGGGACCCAGTTTTATTTGTTCAGCTAGGTTCCCGCGTTCGCGGGAATGACGATTATCCCTGGCCGATCTCCAGCACCACCTTCCCGACATGCTCGCCGCTTTCCAGCGGAGATGCGCGAGGAGCCACCCACACTAAGATAAACCTCTTTTCAAAATTCTATGCGATGTTATGACATCACACTTGTAGCGGCAGTGCTTGCTTCGCGCATGGCCCGCAGCAAAGATGTCAGGGGGGGAGGGGACAGATGAGGAAGTCTGGTATCTTAGGATTCGCTGCGAACGTCTCCTTGCTCATATTGCCTAGCTGCGCTGGCGTTTCGGTGCCTGCCGCTAGCGTGCAGCTTGAAGTCTCCGGAACGGTTATCGACCCGGGGCAAACCCCCAGCCCCGAGATCTACCGGATGCCGGGACCTGCTGGAAATGCTCCGGACGGCGGGTCTCTCGCGCAGAAGTGGGCGATGCTCGGTCGTGAGGACCGCGCAGCCGCTAGCCACAGCGGCAGAGCTGAGTACGCCGCAAATAAGTGCGAGGCCATCTCAGGCGGGCCGTTAGGATGGGACGCAGTGATCGCCGCGATTGCGGCCCGCGCCGCCAATCAACGCGTGGTCATCATCAATGAAAACCACTTTGTTACGCGTCACCGCGAGACGACGCGCCGACTACTGGCGAAGTTGCGTCCACTCGGCTTTAGCGTTCTAGCAGCCGAAGCGTTCTTCCACGGCCCCGAGGGGTCAACGCCAGTCGAACAACCATCAACTCCGGCGTGGCCCCGGCTGTCTGACGGTCACTACTTGCGCGAGCCGGCCTTCGGTCGTCTCGTCCGCGAGGCCAAGGCGCTGGGTTACCGGCTCGCCGCCTACGAGGAAATCTACGATCCTTCCGCACCCGAACCGGCTGACCTGGCGGAAAGCATAGCGCGCCGGGAGATGGCCCAAGCGCGGCATCTCGCCGAGGTCTTGCGCCGGATGCGGCCCGACGAGCGCCTGATCGTCCATGTCGGCGCCGCACACGGCGCGGAAGTCCCGCACGATTACGGGCGGGGGGAAGCCGAGATGATGGGCATGAGGTTCAAAGCCCTGACGGGGATCGATCCGCTGACCGTCTCCCAAACCGCCTGCCGTTCGACGGGCGGTGCCCCATTTCTCGCCAGTCCGCCGGAGGGCGCGAGGCCCGGGCAGTTCGACATGATCGTTTCCCATCCAGTCGAAGCCTTTGTCGATCACCGCCCTCGCTGGCGCCGCGAAGCAGGCGACATTCCAACTGCCATCCCGCCATCGCTGCGGCCAACCGACAAGCCGCTG
Organism: Sphingomicrobium sp.; assembly: GCA_039925325.1. GTDB lineage: Bacteria > Pseudomonadota > Alphaproteobacteria > Sphingomonadales > Sphingomonadaceae > Sphingomicrobium. The sequence continues at coordinate 1,324 of JBDSZD010000132.1, read as the reverse complement.
GTGATCGAGGTCTTTGCATGGGGTGAGGCTTTCGAGGCGGTGCCGGTCGACCGGCTGTTCGTCGAGCCGGGCGAGGATTTGCCGCTTCTTCTTCCTCAAGGCCGGTACCGTGTTCGCGCCGTACGCTTGGCGCAGCCCTAATCCCCCGGTGGGTTGAAAGTGGACATCAAGAACAGTGAACGCACTTGCGTTGAACATCGAGGTGAGACTGAGGCCGATTAAGACCGCATCTCCAGCACGACCTTCCCGACATGCTCGCCGCTTTCCAGCCGCCGGTGCGCGTCGGCGACCTGATCCAGCGGAAAGACGCTGTCGATTACCGGCCGCAGCCGCCCGCCCTCCGCGAACGGCCAGACGGTACGCACGATCTCGTCCGACACCATCGTCTTGAACTCGACCGAGCGCGCCCGCAGCGTCGATCCCGTCAGCGTTAGCCGCCGCCGCATGATCTCGGTGATATTCACTTCTGCCATCGCCCCCCGCTGGAACGCGATCGACACATGCCGCCCGTCGTCGGCCAGCGCCGCCAGGTTGCGCGGCAGATAGTCGCCGCCGACCATGTCGAGCACCACCGCGACGCCCGCGCCACCGGTCTCAGCCTTCACTTGCTCGACGAAATCCTGCGTGCGGTAATTGATCGCCGCCGCTGCCCCCAGCTCCAGCGCCCGCGCGCATTTCTCGTCCGATCCGCAGGTCACGATCATCTTGAGCCCGAACAACCGCCCAAGCGCGATCGCCATCGTTCCGATCCCGCTCGTCCCGCCATGCACCAGCACCGCCTCGCCCTCGGCCGCGAAGCCGCGCTCGAACAGATTGACCCACACGGTGAACAAGGTTTCGGGGATCGCCGCCGCTTCGACCAGCGGCAGGATTTCCGGAACCGGCAGACACGTCCCCGCCGGTGCAAGGCAATATTCGGCATAACCGCCGCCCGCGACGAGCGCGCACACGCGCTGGTCAAGCAAATCATGCGCGCCCTCACCCGACTCGACCACTTCCCCCGCCACTTCCAGGCCGAGCGTGGCCGGCGCTCCCGGCGGCGGCGGATATTTCCCCATCCGTTGCAACACATCGGGGCGGTTGACGCCGGCGGCCGCGACCTTGATCAGCACTTCGCCGGGACCCGGCTCCGGTATTGCAAGCGCGACGATCCGCAGCGCCTCGGGTCCGCCCGGCTCGGGCGCCTGAACGGCGCGCATCGTGTTTGGGGTGGGACGCGTCATGCCGCGTTATTGACAGCAGCATCCATCGGGTCAACGATTTGCGGCATGGACATCGACGAACTGTTCCCAAGCAAGCCCGGCGATCCGCTCACGGAAGTAGC
>JBDSZD010000131.1:0-2907 GCA_039925325.1 Sphingomicrobium sp. | reverse complement strand
GTAGGCCCTCGACCACACCGGCGCGATCCTCCGTAATCACCTTGCCCGCGGCCGTGATCGCAAGTTCGCTGACCGGCTCATCGATATACAGCATGTGCATGCAATTGCCGTAGCCATCGCGGGTTTCCCGCAAGCGCGCATTGCAATTCACGTCGATCCGCCAGTCGAGCACCGTCTGCGTAACGCAACTCAATGGCGTCAGGCGAAGGACTTGGATTGCGTTGATCAGCGGCTTGCTAAACCGGTAGGTCGTGCAGTGGCGCAGGTTCAGCTGCATCAGGGAAACCGGAACTGCTGCGAGATCGCCATGTCGAGCCGGTCGTTCTCGGCGATATAGGCCTTCAGGAATTCGTGCAGCCCATTGCTGAACACTTCGTCGATGTCCGTTTCGAGCAAGTGGGAATGGCGGAGCCTGGCTTCCCGGTCCGCTTCGCCCTGACGGCCGGTGCGCCCGCCGATCGCCGCGAGCAAATCGACGACTTCGCTTGAGGCTCCGCTAATAGATCGCGGCAGTTCGCTTCGGAAAATCAGCATGTCGGCAACCAGCCACGGCTTCAGCCCGTCCTGGTAGAGCAAGCGGTACGCATTGCGGGCGGACACCGTTTCCAGAATCGCCGTCCACTGGTCGCGATCGAGCACACCGCCGACCTTTTCCGTTTTCGGCAGCAGCAGGTAATATTTCACGTCGAGCAGCCGCGCGGTGTTGTCGCCGCGCTCGATCGCCGAGCCAAGGCGCATGAACCAGAAGCTTTCATGGCGGAGCATTCGCACCAGCCCGCCTTCGAACCCCCGACTGTTGGCCTTGAGGCTGTGCACCATGTTGAGCGTCGTCTGAACTCCGCCCGGACTGGTGCGGTCGCGAACGTCCAGCCAGGCAAGGTTGATCGCTTCCCACACCTCGGCCGTGATTGCGTTGCGCGCGGATCGCGCATTGTCGCGCGCCTTGGCGAGGCACGAGCGCACAGAATTCGGATTGTCGTCGTCCAACGCGAGTGTTCGGCAGACGTTGTACGCGGTTGCGCCCGGCGCAGGCTTTTCACCTGGGGGCGGTCCCCGGCCGACGACCGCCAACGCGCTTTCCCACACCGCCGATGCCGCGTCTGCGCCGTAGGAAAGCGAACTGAGCCGAAGCGTCGCGTCGATCAGGCGGGTGGTGAATTCCGCCCGCTCCATGTAGCGCCCGATCCAGTAAAGGTTAGCCGCTGTACGGGAGAGCATGCTGCTCGTCTCCTGGCGGCGCGGGGGCAATGATCAAGCTGTCCTTGGTGCCGCCGCCCTGGCTGGAGTTTACGACCAGCGATCCGGAGTCCAGCGCAACGCGGGTGAGGCCGCCCGGCACGATCGTAATCTGATCCGCGCCGCTTAGCACGAAGGGGCGGAAATCGACATGACGCGGGGCTATGCCCGCATCCGTCAGCGTGGGAACGGTAGATAGCGCAAGCGTCGGCTGGGCGATGTAACGGTGGGGTTCCGCGATCAGGATTGCCCGGAACGTCTCGATTTCCTTCTTGCTTGCCGTAGGACCGATCAACATTCCATACCCGCCCGAGCCGTCGACCAGTTTCACGACCATCTTGTTCAAGTTTGCCAAAGTGTAAGCCAGAGCATCGGGCTCGCGGCAACGCCACGTCTCGACATTGGGAAGCAACGGCTCTTCGTCCATATAATAACGAACGATCTCGGGCATGAAGCTATACACGGCCTTGTCGTCGGCGATGCCGGTCCCGGGCGCGTTCACGATCGTCACATTGCCGGCGCGATAGGCGGCCATCAAGCCGGGCACGCCAAGACCGCTGTCAGGGTTGAAAACCAACGGATCGAGGAATGAATCGTCGATCCGGCGATAAATGACATCGACCCGCACCGGCCCCTCGATCGTGCGCATCCATACAAGGTCGTCGATCACCTCAAGGTCGCGGCCCTCGACCAGTTCGATCCCCATGCTGTCCGCCAGGAAGCTATGTTCATAGAATGCCGAATTATAATGGCCCGGCGTAAGCAGAACGCACACCGGCTCATGCGCCCCGCGAGGCGCAACCGAAAACAGCGTCGAGCGCAAAAGATCCGGATAGGTGTCGATCGGCTGAATCGCGAAACGGGCGAAAAGCTCGGGGCACAGCCGCAGCATCGCCTCGCGATTTTCCAGCATGTAGGACACGCCGGAAGGGGTGCGCGCATTATCTTCGAGCACGAAAAAGTCATCCGGGCCGGTGCGGACGATGTCGATCCCGCAGATGTGGGCGTAGACATCATGCGGCGGCTTGGCTCCCGCGGCGGGGATACAGAATTGCGGATTGCCGAGAATGATATCGGTTGGCACGACTTTGTCGTTCAAAATGTGCCGCGGTCCATAGACGTCGGCGATAAACAGGTTGATCGCCCGAACCCGTTGTTCGAGACCGCGTGACAGGCGCGCCCATTCCTCCGCCGAAAACATCCGCGGGATGATGTCGAATGGAATGATCCGTTCGCCTGCCTCCTTGTCACCATAGACCTTGAAGGTGATTCCAAGGCTTCGAAAGGCGGCTTCGGCAGCGCTTTGCCGCCGAGCCAATTCCGCGAGCGGCGTTTCGCTCAGCCAGTCGCCGAGCGGTTCGAACTCCGGTCGGGCGATCCTTCCGCTTTTACCCCAAAGTTCGTCGTAGCTGCTGGGAACTGCCATCATGCCGCCTTACATGGGCGATCATCGCGGCCAGTGAAATACGGGCGCAAGGCTGCAGGACTAAGCAAGGCAGCGCGATCTCAGCAACGCGCTCTCGTCGGGTGCGCGTCCGCGAAAGGCCATGAAGGATTCCATCGGATCCCGCGAATCTCCCGGAGCGAGGATTTCCCGGCGGACCTTCGCGGCCAGATCGGCGTCGAACAGATCCCCGGCCGCATCGAATGCCTCGAACACGTCGGCGTCCA
>JBDSZD010000130.1:0-10173 GCA_039925325.1 Sphingomicrobium sp. | reverse complement strand
ATTCTGGAAGGCTGGTTGCGGGCCCTAACCGCGGCGGCGCTCATCCCGCTGTTCGTCCTGCTCCTTTGTGCAATCGAGCTGGCGATGCTCAGCCCGCTGATCGACCGGATGCTAGCCGACCAGGCCGGCGGACGGTTCGAGCTCGACACCGTCACCCCGGTAGCGCTGGTGGTGATCCTGTTCAGTATCGCGGTGTTCGCCTCGACCCGTGCAGCTGCCACGATCGCGCGCGGCATTCGCCTGCCGCGCAAGGGTTACGCCAGCGAGCCCGCGTGGGTGCCTGTCGCTTCGCGGACGGCGACAGACGCCAACCCTCTGCTGACCGGTCCTCGCACCGCTGCGGCGTCCCCGGTCGCGCGCGCGCTCGAAAGCGCGGCGCGCCGCGATGCCGAGGCAATCATTAGCCGAACGGTCGTGTCCGCCGCCATGCGCGCCTCGCGCGACGCGGCCCCCAATGCACCAACGACCGCCCGGGCGACGCCTGGATCGGCGACGACATCCGCAACCGTGACGCGACCGGCCCCCGTGTCGACGCGCACGCGACTTCCACGCGCCTCGCGCGCCGCCGCTCGCAGGGATTTATGAACGATCACGACAAATATTACGCCGCCGCGCAAGGTTGGGCCGATGGACAAGTCGAGGCCGAGCGACGGGCGCGCAAATTCGCCTGGATGGTTGCAGCCGTTGCAGGAGCCATTGCGGTCATCCTCGCGATTGCGCTTGCAATGCTGGTGCCGCTCAAGACGGTCCAGCCCTACGTCGTGACGGTCGACCGCCAGAGTGGCGCAGTCGAGGTTGCAACAACTGTCGCCAATAGCCGGCTGACGCAAAATGAGGCGGTGATTCAGGCCCAGCTGGCCAACTATGTCCGCGTTCGCGAGACGTTCGACGCGAGCGACCTTGCCGAGAATTATCGGCGCGTGCAGTTGCTTTCCTCCGGCGACGTGCGCGCGGCCTATATTGCGCAGATGGCGGCGGGTAATCCGTCGAGTCCGCTGCGGGCCTTGTCTCCCGGGGACACGCTCAAAGTCAGAATCAAGAGCGTTTCCCTTACCGGCACGGGCAGCGCGCTGGTGCGCTACGATATCGACCGCACCGTCGCGGGTGGGCGCGGAGTCAGTTCGGTTGCCTATGTCAGCGCGATTTCATTCGGGTTCAGCAACAAACCGTTGCGCGCCGCCGACCGCTTCGAGAACCCGCTCGGCTTTCAAGTCACCCGTTATCGTCGCGATGCCGAGGGAATGCCGCAGTGAACCGCTGCGCTTTTCTCCTGTTGATCTTCGCTGCACTGACCGGAGCGACCGTCCCGCGCCCTGGCCCGGTCGATCCCCATATCCAGAGCGTGATCTACGATCCCGACGGAGTGATCGACCTCAAGGGGGCGATGGGATGGCAGATCATGATCGAGTTCGGCGCCGACGAGCGGATCGAGAACGTCTCGATCGGCGACAGTCTGGCGTGGCAGGTGACCCCCAACAAGCGCGCCAAGATGCTGTTCTTGAAGCCGATGCTGCGCGACGGCAATACCAACATGACGGTTGTCACCAGCCTGCGCCGCTATGCCTTCGCGCTGTCGACCGGGCCGCGGTCCCGCCTGACGCCGTGGGTGCTGCGGTTCGACTATCCCGCACCTGTCGTGGCGAGACTTCCCGAGCCTCCGCCGTCTCCGCCGGTCACGCTCTACTTCGGCTATGTCCGCGCCGGCAGCCTGGCGGTAATGCCATCGCGTGTCTGGGACGATGGCCGCCAGACCTATTTCGAATTCGCCCCGGAAACGCCAATTCCGGCCATCTTCGCGTCCGGACCGGGCAAGAAGGACGAATCGCTGGTCAATGTCGTAACTCGCGGCCGGGTCCAGGTCGTCCAGCAGACCGGTCGGCGGTTCATCCTGCGCGCCGGAAAACAATTCGCAACCGTCACGAGGATCCCGTAGCGATGAGCGACCAGCCCCCCGTCAAAATTCCGCAAATTGCCCGGGTTAATCCGCGTACCCGAATCGCGCCTTACGCAATTGGTTTCGGTATCCTGGGCACGGCCGTGTTCGCTAGTCTCGCGAGCAACCGCACCGCGCGCGAAGAGCAAACCTCTGCGCTGCCCCCACTTCAGGCCACGACCATTGCTGCACCGGTCCCGCCTCCCCCAGTAGTGCCCCCCCCAGTCGCGATCCCAATCACGTCCGCCCCACCACCGCCCCCGCCAAGTGCACTAGTGCCACCTCAACAGCCGTTCTACGTGAGCCGCGCTCCGGTCGTGCGGACCCCGGCGCCTCCCAATGCCGCTGCGGAGCGCGCGCGGGCTCGCGTCGCCGCGCCGGCGTTGATCGTCGACATCGCACCGACCAAGACCAGTGAATTGCGGCCTGACGTTAATGCCCTCGGTTCCCCTGTGTCGCCCGCCGCCGCTTTGTTCCGGACCGCGTCACTGCAGGTCGATCCGGTCGGAGCTGCGATCGCGGCCGCCGGCCCGCCCCAGGAAGTCGTCGCTGGCCCGCCGCCAGTGACCATCGTCGCGCCCGTGGTCGGCAGCAGCGACACCGTCAACGCCCGCGATCTCAATCCGAACGAGCGTTTCGCTTCGCGCGCGGGCAAGCGCGAGACCGAGGTCGCTCGTGCGGAGCTGCTTCCCAATCAAAACATGCTGGTCATCCAGGGCACCATCATCGGCGCGGTGATGGAAACCGCGCTGAATTCCGACGTGCCGGGTTTCGCTCGCGCGACGGTGACGCGGGACGTGCTGTCGTTCGATGGATCGCAAGTGCTGATCCCGGCCGGCAGTCGGGTGATTGGCGAGTATAATTCAGGCGTCGCCCAAGGGGCAAGCCGGATCTTCATCGTCTGGAACCGTCTGGTCCGCCCGGACGGCGTGTCGGTCTCGCTCGGTTCACCCGCGGTCGATGATCTTGGTCGTGGCGGGCTTGGCGGATCGGTCAATCGCCATCTGCTCCAGCGGTACGGCGCGCCGATCCTGTTGTCCGTACTGACGGGTGGGATCAGTGCGCTCGCCCAGTCGCAAGCGAACGGGTCGACGGTCGTCGTCAACAGCTCCAACGAGGCGACCTCACTCGCAGGACAGGCGGGCCGGGGGACCGACATCGCTCCGACGATCAACACGCCGCAGGGGGCGCTCGTGCGTATTTTCGTCGCGCGCGATCTCGACTTTTCTACGGTCGGCCCGACCCAGTGATCGCATGAGCAGCCAGCCGCTCCTGTTCCTCGACGCCTTCCTCGCACCGCTCGCTGCGGCGCTTGGGCGCGATGACGTCACCGACGTGTACGTCAACCGGCCAGGCGAATTGTGGCTTGAGACACCGCACGGGATCGAACGGCACGAAGATCCGCGGCTCGACGACGATGCGCTGTGGCGATTGTCCCGGCAGATCGCCGCCGCGACGGATCAGGGCATCAGCCGCGAGCACCCGTTGCTTGCAGCGACGCTTCCGAGCGGCGCTCGGGTCCAGGTCTGCGCTCCTCCCGCAACGCGGGGCCATGTCTGCCTTGCGGTGCGGAAGCATGTCGTCCCCGACCTCGGCCTTGATGACTATGTTTCCGCCGGTGCCTTCGACCGGGTCGGCGAGGCTTCGCTGTCGCAAGCCGCCATAGATGATGCGCTGAAAGCTCAGCTGGCATCGGGGGACGTGCGCGGGTTCCTTGCGGCGGCGGTCCGCGCCCGCAAGTCGATCCTCATTTCGGGCGGAACTGCAACCGGCAAGACCACGTTGCTCAACGCTCTGCTCAAGGAATCTCCGCAGGACGAACGGATCGTCCTGATCGAGGACACGCCCGAGATTCAGCTCAACCACGCAAACGCGGTCGGGCTGGTGGCGGTGCGCGGGCGACTGGGTGAGGCCTCGGTCAGTGCCGCCGACCTGCTGGAGGCGGCACTCCGGCTACGGCCCGATCGGATCATCATGGGCGAAATTCGCGGGGTTGAAGCGCTCAGCTTTTTGCGTGCGGTCAATACCGGCCACCCCGGCTCGATCACGACGATCCACGCCAGTTCGCCCGACGGCGCGATTGAGCAGCTTGCGCTGATCGCGGCGCAGGCAGGAACCAACCTCGGGCGTGACGAGCTGAAAGCCTATATGCGCTCGGTTCTCGACATCGTTATTCAACTTAGCCGCGTGGACTCCCGGCGGCTGGTCAGCGACATCCAGATACTCGCTAACGAGTAGCGGGAATTACCGAACGGAGCGCCATTCGGAAGCGGAGCGTGCTGTTCGCCGGTATTGGACCCGTCGCCGCTTCGCCATATCCAAGCGCAGGTGGGATCCAGACGACCCACTCGTCGCCAGGCCGCATCAGTTTCAGCGCCTCGTCAAACCCTGGCACGAACTGGCCGACCGCGCCGCTGATTGGCGTACCGCGCGCGAAACTGCTGTCGAAGACCGTGCCGTCGAGCAATTTGCCTTCATAATCGAAGGTGACGGTATCGCCGTCGACAGGGATCTGCCCATTCGCCTTTCCGCGACGGACAATTCGATAGCGAAGTCCGCTAGCGGTCGCGACGAACCGCGTCGCATTACTGTCAAGCGGGACGCGGGCGGCAGTTGCCGGACTTAGAAACGGGAATGAAGCGCAGCCGGACAACGCCGCACCGCTCATCGCGATCAGTACCGAAGCAAGTGCTAATCTGCTTCTGGTTTGGCGTGTCCCCCGAGCGTCGGACACCTAGCCACGCTCTGGTTCGGGCGGCGGCGGCGGTGGTGGCGGCGGCGGAACCGGGCACGCGTCCATTGCCAGGATCACCGATCCGTCTGGACAGGTCTGCGTGGCTGGCGGCGGCGGCGGCGGTGGCGGCACAACTTCGACCGGCGGCGGAGGAGGCGCGTATTCCGCAACACCGCCGAAGCTGTAGATCAGGCTTGCTAGCAGGCTGTGCGAACGGAATCTGCCCTCGTTCGAGAAAGTCGAAACAGACGTCGATCCACCAGTGCCGCTAAAGCTCGCAGCGCTATCGTAGCGCAGCTTGCCGGTGCGGAAGTAGCGGTACTTGAGTCCGAGGTCGAGGTTCTCGCTGATCGCCGTCGAGACGCCGCCGATCAGCTGCAACGCAATCGCAGTGTCGCGATCGCCGAATGTCCGAACGCTCGCGCGGCCACCGCCAACGCCGCCGGAGACGTTGATCCCGGGCGCAACCGGGAAATCGACCAGCGCATTGATCATGCCCGACAGGATGGTCGTGCGGTTGCCGAACGCAAAGCTGTCTGAGGTAACGCCGCTAATCGGCGCGGTATTGATCGCCGCCACCAGCGTGTCGCTCGCGCGGAGATTGCGCAGCCGAGTGCGCTTGTAACCAAGTTCGCCCTCGAACCGGAAAGGGCCGAAATCGTAGCCGACGATGGCATCGAGATCGAGGCCCTTCTTATAGTCCGCAACGAACCCGCTGCCAAAGATGGTATTGGTAGTCGTCACTGTCTGGCCGAGCAGGCCGCTGCCGATCGGCACCGTTTGCACACGCACAGAATCGACACGATAATTAGTGTCGCGCGGGAACAGGACTCCGCCTTCGATACCGAAATAAGGAGTATTGTCGCGCGCGCCTGCGGGTGACGCCAAGGCCAGCAACGCGGTGGTCGCGACAAACAAGTTGCGCATAGGAATTTCCGTTCAAATTGGTTCGCTCTTTTACCTTGCAGCAGAGGAGATGCAACGTACCGAGCGTTTCATTATCGACACGGTCGCGCCAACTTCTCACGGCGATTCAGCGCTGGACGCTCGCTAAATTGATCGCACGTGCCGCACTGACCAAGGCGCGTTCGACGCGCTGCGACCATTGTTCGATCCCGGCGGACGTGCCGAGCAGATCCTGGCGAATCTCGATCTCCACGTAAGGAAGTTCGCGCGGATAAGCATGGAACGGGATCGTGAAGTCGATGGAATCCATCGAATAGGGTTCATTGTCGCCGACCGTCAGTTGCGGATCCTCCGCGAACGCCGCCAGTGTTGCCCGGGCGAAGCGGGTGTCGCCGGCGTCATACAACAAGCCCACCTCCCATGGACGCTCCACGCCGTTCATGGCCGGCGTGAAACTGTGCAAAGCGACGAGGATAGTCGTTAGTCCCTGGGCCGCACGCCGCTCAAGCTCGTCCGCAATCGCCTCCTGATAGGGCGCATGGATCGCCGCCGCGCGTGCTTCCGCCTCGCCGGCCGCCAGTGCCGCATTGCCCGGAACCTTCGTGCGGTCGCTGATTGCCGGGATCGAATCCGGTGCGCCGGGCCGCCGGTTGCAGTCGATCACCAGTCGCGAATAGATCTGGTGAATAAATGACGCGCCGAGTCTGTCGGCAAGGCGAACACCCAGCTCGGCGATGCCGATGTCCCAGGCGATGTGCCGTTTTCGCTCTGTGGCGCTTAGCCCAAGCTCGTTCAACACGCGCGGAATCCGGTTCCCGGCATGGTCTCCGACCAGCAGGAACGGCGAGCAGGCGCCCGCGTTGTGCACTGCAACGGGTGGCGGCTCGTCTGCGGCCAGTATAGGACTGGAGGCAGACTGCGCGAAAAGGGGCCGATCCTGCATGACGATCCTGACGATTTCTCATGTGACAAGCTACTCGTACCGGCAGCCCGTCGCCTTCGGGGAGCACCGTATATTTGTCCGGCCGCGCGAAAGCCATGACCAGCATCTGCTCGAATCGCGATTGGTGATCGATCCCGAACCCACGGAAATCCGCTGGCTGCAGGACGTTTTCGGCAATTCGGTCGCGATCGCCAGCTTTCGCCGTCGCGCAACCAACCTCAGGTTCGAGAGCTTCGTCAGGATGGAACACAAGCCAATGCTGACCGAGGATGTGGAGGTCGAGCCTTATGCCCGGCTGTTTCCGTTCAGCTATGCGCCCGAGGATATGCCCGACCTGCTGCGGTCGATCGAACGGCAGCATCACGACCCCGAGCGAATTCTCGACAAATGGGCGCGCCGCTTCCTGCGTAAGGATACCGAGACTTTGACGATCGACATGCTCGGCGACATGACCCGATCGATCAAGCGCAACTTCACTTATCTGCCGAGAGCGGAAAAAGGCACCCAGACCCCGGTCGAGACGATCCAAAGTCGCCAGGGCACGTGTCGCGACTTTACCGTACTCATGATGGAGGCCGCGCGCGCGCTCGGTCTCGCCGCGCGTTTTGTTTCCGGCTATCTGTATAATCCGAGAGGGACGTTCGGGCGGGTCGGTGGCGGGTCCACCCACGCCTGGGTGCGGATCTTTCTGCCCGGATCAGGATGGGTCGAGTTCGATCCTACCAATGGAATCGTGGGCAACGCGGGGCTAATCCGTGTCGCAGTTGCCCGCGATCCCTATCAGGCTGTGCCGATCTCCGGAACGTGGAGCGGATTTCCCGGGAGCGATCTCGGGATGGATGTAGTGGTCGAGGTCCACCTCGAGGAAGTTCAACAATATGCCCCGGCCGACAAGGTCGCGGCGAGTGGGAATCGCTGAATATGCTGATCAGGGCTGGATATGACATTCGGTTCACAACCAAGCAGCCGACACCGATGATTGCGCTACTCGGCGTGCATCCATCGCGGTCCGGCGATCTGAAAACCGAGCCGCGTCTGGCAACCGATCCGACGATCGCCACGGACGATTATCTGGACGGTTTCGGGAATGTCGTGACGAGGTTCGTCCTGCCCGAGGGCGAAACAATCCTCACCAACGACTTTGTGATCGAGGACAGCGGTCTGCACGATCGCACCGTTCCCGGTGCCCAGCAGCATCCGGTCGAAGACCTACCGGACGATGTGCTCGTCTACCTTTTGGGTAGCCGCTATTGCGAGACGGATCGCCTTTCCGATACCGCCTGGGGGCTGTTCGGCCATGTGCCCCCCGGGTGGCAGCGGCTTCAGGCGATCCTCGATTTCACCCATCAGCATATCGAGTTCGGCTATCATTATGCGCGCCCGACCAAGACTGCGTGGGAGGCTCACCAGGAGCAGCGCGGCGTCTGTCGCGATTACGCCCATTTAGCGATTACTCTATGCCGCTGCATGAATATTCCGGCGCGCTATTGCACCGGCTTTCTCGGCGACATTGGCATTCCCAAATCGGACAGTCCGATGGATTTCTCGGCCTGGTTCGACGTCTACATGGGAGGCGAGTGGATCACCGTCGACGCTCGCCATAACAAACCGCGCATCGGGCGGATTCTGATGGCGCGGGGCAGAGACGCCACAGATTGCGCGCTGACGACGGCATTCGGTTCGGCGATCCTCACTGGCTTCACCGTGCACACAAAGGTGGTCGAGAGCGTTGACTAAAAGCAATCCGCTGCTCGCGCCGTGGACTGGCCCGGGGGGTGCGCCCGATTTCCAGGCGTTTCGAAACCACGACTTCCTGTCGGCTTTCGAGTTCGCAATTGCCGAGAGCAAGTTGGAAGTTGCGGCGATCAGCGCGAACGATGCCGAGCCCGACTTCGACAACACCATCCTCGCGCTTGAGCGGTCCGGGGAAACGCTCGCGAGGGTCAAGCGCCTCTTCTGGATGCTGTCCTCCGCGCATTCCGACGACACTATTCGCTCAATCGAGGCGGACGTTGCGGCCCGGCTCACAGCTTTCGGCAGCGATATCAGCCACGATGCAGCGTTGTTCGGCCGCGTTGAAGCCGTCTGGAAAGGTCGATCGGCTCTTGGGCCGGAGCAAGCGCGGCTGGTCGAGAAGTCCTACAAGGGTTTCATTTCCAGCGGCGCGGCTCTTCAGTTGCCCGACAAGCAGCGGCTTGCAGCCATTGCGAACCGGCTATCGGCCCTGTCAGTGAGATTTGGACAGAATGTCCTCGCCGCGACCAACGCATGCGAGATCGTCTTGGCAGCGGGCCAAACCGCAGGCATTCCTTCCGATTTCCTCCAGATTGCAGCCGCGAGGGCATCAGACCAAGGGTTGAAGGACCAATATGCATTCGTCCTCGACCGCGGACAGTATGAGGCACTGCTGACGTTCGCGGACGATCGCTCGGTGCGCGAGAAGGCGTGGCGGGCGTTCACAGCCCGATGCCAAGGCGGCGAGCACGACAATCTGCTTATCATCGCCGAGATTGTTGCGCTGCGGCAAGAGCAAGCCGCGTTGCTCGGTTATGCCAATTACGCCGACCTCGCGCTCGAAGATTCGATGGCGGAAACCCCGGCTGCGGCTGAAGGTCTAATGATGCGTGTCTGGTCTCCCGCCCTCAAGCAGGCTGAGCGGGAGCAGGCTGCCTTGCAGGCGGTGACCGACCAACGGCTCGAGGCGTGGGATTGGCGCTACTTTGCCGACCGTGTGCGCAGGCAGTCATTCGCCTACGACGCAGCAGGGATCCGCAGCCAATTGTCGCTCGACAAGATCCGCTCGGCGGCGTTCGCGGCCGCAGAACGGCTCTACGGGCTCAGCTTTCACGAACGGTCGGATATCTCGGTATATCACCCGGACGTGCAGGCGTGGTCGGTCAACGATCGCGACGGTGCGCCGGTTGGGCTGCTGTTCACGGACTATCTCGCAAGGACACAGAAGCACGGCGGCGCCTGGATGGGCAGCCTGCGCGTGCAGGAGAAGATGGACGCAGACATTCGCCCGATCGTCTACACGGTCGCCAACTTCAGCGGCTCAGGCGGCGATGCCAATGTCCTCCTGTCTCTGGACGAGGCGCGCACACTGTTTCACGAATTCGGTCATGCGCTTCACGCACTGCTGTCCGACGTCACCTATCCGAGCCTTGCCGGGACAAGTGTTGCCCGCGATTTCGTCGAATTCCCGAGCAAGTTGATGGAGCATTGGATCGCCGCACCAGATGCGCTGCGCAGTCTGGGGGTTCCGGCCGACCTCGTCGACGCGGTCCAGCGCGCCGATGCGTTCGGCCAGGGATTTGCGACGGTCGAGTTTCTCGCCTCCGCGTTGATCGATCTCAAACTCCATCAGGCCAAAACGGCGCCGACCGAGATAGCGGCGTTTGAAACGGATTCGCTCAATGCCCTTGGCACCCCCGCCGCCATCGGGATGCGGCACAAACTGGCCTATTTCACGCACGTGTTCGACGGTGGCTATGCCAGTTGTTATTACAGTTACCTTTGGTCCGAGGTGCTGGACGCCGACGTGTTCGAGGCATTCGATGCGGCCGGGGATCTGTTCGACGCCGATCTGGCCGCGAAGGTCCGCCGGGAAATCCTCGCTCCGGGAGATTCGCGGGATCCGATGGAATCCTTCATGGC
>JBDSZD010000129.1:0-9720 GCA_039925325.1 Sphingomicrobium sp. | reverse complement strand
CCGCTCGCCTTCGCCCAGCGCTTCGACGTTTCGGACATGCCGGCCTTCGTCGAGGCGTCGGCGGCGTCCGAGGTGCGCAGGCTGGCCGAGTTCGCGGCCGGCGTCGGCGTCGGCCTGGGCGGTGCGGGATCGGCGCTCAGGGCCTATGAAAGCGGTCTTGCCGCGCTTCCTACCGGAGCGCTGACATTGGTGCGGACGCCGCTGTCGCTCGGCCACGCGATCGTCGGGCTGGTGATGGCCGTCGCCGGCCTTGCCGCCTCGCCCATGTCGCGTGTTCGGGCACTTCGACGCTTGCTCGCTAGCCGCACCAGCCTTCCGCCCTTCATCGGCGCCACGCCGGCGCGGCTGCGCGAGCAATCGAACGCGCTCGCCTTCGCCCGCCTGGTCGCGACCGTCACCGCGGCCGAGGCGGTGCGCGCGGCTTCCGCGATCCGGTTCAGTTCCTATGACGAAGCGATCGAGCTGCGCGATGCGCTGGCGGGCGAGATCGACGACGCCGCGATCGAGGCCGCGGACGGCGGCGATGATGGCAGCACGGCAGCGCTGGATCAGCTGCGGCTGACCCTGGTGCGGGACATCACCGCGCGCGGCGGCTCGCTCGACCGGCTCTATTCCTACACGCCCGGTGTGACCGAACCGGCGTTGACGATCGCCCAGCGCCTGCACGGCGATCCGGCGCTGATCGTCGATCGCGCCGACGAGCTGGTGGAGCGCAACCGCATCGCCCATCCCGGCTTCGTGCCGGGCGGCCGACCGCTGCAGGTGCGGACCTCAAGCGATCTTGCGAGCAGCAATGGCTGACGGCGCGGCCCCAACCTCGCCAACCGAGGGCGCGCGAGAGGACGTCGCGCTGGCGCTCGGCGGAACGCGCTTCGGCGGATGGACGTCGATCGATATCCAGATCGACCTGGAGGCGGGCGCGTCCTCATTCTCCCTCGGCGTCACCAAGAAGGACCCGATCCGCACCGAGGACTGGCGGATCGAGGCCGACGCGGCGTGCGAAGTGACGATCGGCGGCGAGACCGTCATCACCGGCTACACCGACCGGATTGAATCGGACTTGGGCGCGGCCAGCCATACCATTACGGTCAGCGGCCGTTCGAAGAGCGCCGATCTGATCGACTGCTCGGCGATCGCCCAGCCGGGCAGCTGGCGCGGGCGGCGGATCGAGCAGATCGCGGCCGAGCTCGCCAAACCGTTCGGGATCCACGTCGTTGCCGAGACCGACACGGGCGGGCCGCTGCGCCTGTTCGCGCTGCAGCCGGGTGAAACCGTGTGGGAAGCTATCGCCCGCGCCTGCCAGCATCGCGGCCTGCTGCCCATCACCAGAGCCGATGGCACGATCGCGCTGATCAACGCCAAGCCGACCGGCTCCGCCGTGCGGCTCTCCCAGGGCGACAATCTGTTGACCGTCCGCGGCTCGCACGACGTCTCGGAACGCTTCAGCCGCTATGTCGTGAAGGGCCAGTCTGCCGGCGACGATGACGTCAATGGCAAAGCGGCCGCCCATGCAAAAGCGGAGGCGGGCGATCCGGCTGTGCGCCGGCACCGGCCGATGATGATTGTCGCCGAGGAGCAGGCCGATACCGCTTCGCTCAAGCGCCGCGCCGCGTGGGAGGCGATCGTGCGCGCCGCCAGGGCGCAGTCAGCCGACGTCACCTTGATTGGCTGGCGGCGCAGCGACGGCAGCCTGTGGGACGTCGCGCAGGCGGTCGATCTGGACGCGCCGGCCGCGTGGATCTCCGATGCGATGATGGTGAGCGGCGTGCGCTTCGTCCTCGACGAGCAGGGACGCCGGATCGAACTGCATATCGTCCGGCCGGAAGCATACAGCCAGCTGCCGGTGCCCGAGGAAGCCGAGAGCAGCAAGATCAAGAAGAAATCGCGCAAGTCCAAAAAGGAGCTCGCGGCCGACGACGCGAAAAAGGCGGTGAAACCGTGAGCGACTTCGACCGCCTGATGTCGCGGATGAAGCGCCGGGTCAGCGGCATGGTCGGCCGCGCCGTTCTGACCGCGATCGACGATGACGCGGGGATCCAGAATCTGCAGCTGGAAGGGTTGGCCGACGAGATCCACGACGGCGTCGAGCGGCTGCAGGACTATGGCTTCACCTCGCACCCGCATCCCGGCGCCGAAGTGGCGGTCGTGTTCGCGGGCGGGCTGCGCAGCCACGGCCTGGTGGTCGGCCTCGGCGATCGGCGGTACCGGCTCAAGAGCCTCGTCGCGGGCGAGGTCGCGATCTACGACGATCTCGGCCAGGTTGTGCATCTGAAGCGCGACGGCATTTTGATCCAGTCGGCGGAAAAAGTGACGATCGAGGCGACCGGCGACCTGCTGATCCAGTCGGACGCCAAGGTGACGGTCCAGGCGCCGCAAGTGATCGTCGAGAGCGACGACGTGCAGCTCGGCGGCGCGGGCGGCCAGCCGGTGGCGCGGGTCGGCGACACGGTCTCTGGCGGCGTGATCACCAGTGGCTCGGCCAAGGTGGCGGCGACATGAGCGACCTCCGCCTGCGCATGACCGAGGCTAAGCGTCGCCTGATCGAGCGGAAGATGATCCCGCGCGCATTCTACCTCAGGCATGGCGACTTCGAGGCGTTCGGGGGCACCGAGCTCGATCACGTTCCCGTGCGCCGCAGCCGGGCCGACAATCCTTCGGCGCTTTACTCCACGCGCGGCTGCAAGGTCAGCGTCCCGGTGCGCCTGTGACCGACCTCGCGCTCCGCTGGGATACCGAACTCTTCGGCGCCGATCTCGCGCTCGACGGGGCGGCGCTGGCCACCGACGACGGGCTCAAGACCGCCGTGATCATCTCGCTGTTCACCGACGCCCGTGCCCGCGACGACGATCCGCTGCCGGACGCCGGAGAGCATGGGGGCGATCGTCGCGGCTGGTGGGGTGATGCCGAGCCGGCCATTGCGCGCGATGCGATCGGGTCGCGGCTGTGGCTGCTGTCGCGCGAAAAGCGCCTGCCGTCCGTCGTCGCCCGCGCCCGCGAATATTCCGAGGAGGCGCTCGCCTGGCTGGTGCGCGACGGCGTCGCCGATCGCGTCAGCGTCCAGGCCGAGGCGGTCGGCGAGCAGACGCTCGGGATCCTGGTCGAGATCACCCGCCCTGCCGGCCCCGGCCGTCTTCGCTTCGACTTCGTCTGGGAAGCCACCGCAAATGCCGTTTAACCGACCAACCCTCACCACTCTGATCGACCGCGCCCGCGACGACTTCGACGCGCGGCTACCCGGCGCCGACAGCCGCCTGCGCCGATCGGTGCTGGATGTGCTCGCGCGGATCCACGCGGCGGCCGCCAACGGCCTCTACGGCTTCCTCGACTGGATCAGCCGTCAAGTGTTCCCCGACACGGCGGAAAGCGCTTCGCTGGCGCGCTGGGCGGCGATCTGGGGCGTATCGCGCAAGGCTTCGGTCCCGGCCGCTGGCGCGATCAACGTCACCGGCGTCAATGGCTCCGTGATCCCGATCGCGAGCGAGCTGGTGCGTTCGGACGGCTCGGAATATCGGACCATCGCCGAGGTCGTGATCGCGGCCGGCATTGCGGCGCCGGAGGTCGAGGCGATCATCGCCGGATCGCTCGGCAATTCGCCGGCCGGGCAGCGCCTGGTCTTCTCCTCGCCGGTCGCCGGAGTGAACGCCAACGCCACGATCGCTGCTGGCGGGTTGATCGGCGGCGCCGACGAGGAAGGCGACGATCCGCTGCGCGCACGCCTGCTCGACCGCATCCAGCGGCCGCCGCACGGCGGCAATGTCGACGATTATCGGCGCTGGGCACTGGAGGTTCCGGAGGTCACCCGCGCGTGGGTCTATCCGCTCTACCTCGGCCCTGGCACGGTCGGCGTCGCCTTCGTGATGGACGGGCGCGAGGATATGATCCCGCTGCCGGCCGACGTCACTGTGGTCGCCGCATATATCGACGCCCTGCGCCCGGTTACGGCGGCGCTGACCGTCTTCGCTCCACTGCCGCAACCACTCGACTTCGTGATCCAGGCATCGCCTGCGAGCGCCGAGCTTGAGGCCGCGATCGCCGCCGAGCTCGCCGATCTGTTGTTCCGCGAAGCCGAGCCGGGCGGAACCCTGTTGTTCAGCCATGTCAACGAGGCGCTGAGCCTTGCGGCCGGCGAGCTCGATCACACCGTCCAGCAGCCGTTCGGCAATGTCACGGCCGAAGCGGGCAGCATCTTCGTCCTTGGCGAATTGAGCTTCGTCGGCTCATGCGCACCGCGTCCGACTATCAGGAGCAGCTGCAGGCGCTCCTTCCGCCCGGCCGGGCGTGGCCGCGATCGAGCGACAGCTGGCTCGGGCGGCTGCTCGGCGGATTGGCGGAGGAGTTCGCGCGCATCGACGGGCGCGCGCTGCGCTTGCTCGACGAAGCGGACCCGCTGACCGCGCTGGAGCTGCTGCCCGATTGGGAGCGCGTCGCCGGTCTGCCGGACCCGTGCGTTCCCATTTCGGACATCGTGCGGGAGCGCCAGCTCGCCGTCGCGCGCAAGATCGCCGGCCTCGGCGGGCAGTCGCGCGCATACTTCATCGAGCTTGCGGCGCGCGCCGGGCTGGAGGTCGAGATCGACGAGGCCGAGGCCTTCGCCTCCTTCACCTGCATCAGCCGCTGCGACGAGTATCTCTATACCGACAGCTGGCATTTCGTGTGGCGTATCCGCGTCGTCGCAAGCGCCACCAGCTTCGAGAGCGGCTATCTGCTCCGGCAGCTTTTCTTCACCGCGACCAGCGCCTGCAACGAGCGCCTGGTCAGCTGGGGATCCGACAATCTCGAATGCGTGATCAACCGCGCCAAGCCCGCCCACACCATCGTCCTCTTCGCCTACGACCTCGATCCGGAGCCAGCGCTCTGGTTCGACTTCACGCTTAATTAAGGAGCCGCACCATGCATCGGATCGACACGTCCGGAAACGTCAATAACCGCTTTTCCGAAGGCAACCCTCAGGCCGGGCAGATGGCCACGCGCCTGTCGGCCGAGTGGTTCAACGACGTCCAGGAGAACCTCCTGGAAGTGCTTGAGCAGGCCGGAATCGCACCCGTGAAGGGCGCAGAAAACCAGCTCTATCTGGCGATCGTCGCGCTGATCGCGGCGGGCGGCGGTGGTGGCGGTGGTGGCGGCGACGACGTGCCGTTGACCCGCCTGGTCAACGCTGCCGGCCTCGCCACGGGCGGCGGCGCGCTCAACAATGACATCACCATCACTGTCGCGAAGGCGCTGACGGCAGACATTATCGCTGGCCTCGACGACACCAAGGCGATCACGTCCCTGGGCCTCGCCGCCGCATACGCCGGGACCTTCTCGGGGACCGGCTACGCCAAGCTGCCGGGCGGATTGATATTTCAGTGGGGCGCCGGGACCGCAGCGGCCAATGCCACCACCATCTTCACGCTCCCGCTGACCTTTCCGAACGCTTGCCACTTCGCTGCGGTCGAAGGCGGTTCAAACGATCTCAACGCCCAGGACAACAATCCGTTCGTCGCCGGCCGGGGCACCGGCAGCATCTCGGTGTTCAGCGCGCGCGACGCCGGCACGACCGTCAACTGGATGGCGCTCGGCAATTAGGAGAATAGACGATGGCAAGGTTTTTCAGCCCTTCACGCAAGGGCTTCTTCGACGAAGCGATCCACGGTTTGCGCGAGCTGACTGTGATCGACCAAGCGGCCCAGGATGCGTCCCTGGAGGCATCTGAGGACGATGATGAGCGCGCTCTGCTCGCTGCCAATCCACTGCTCAAACTGATCGACAATCCGGACACTTTGATTCCGGCCGACGCGATCGCGGTGAGCGACGCTGAATATGCCGAGTTGATCGAGCAGCTGTCGGAAGGGCAGGAGCTGAAGCTGGTCGACGGGCGCCCGGCCGCGGTTGAGCGCGACGTGCCGGTCGAGGAGCAGCTCGCCGCCGTTCGTCGCCGCCGCAATCGCGCGCTCGCATCGACCGACTGGACCCAGCAGCCGGACGCGCTGACCGCCGCCAAGCGCAAGCTGTGGGCTGATCATCGCAGGGCGCTGCGCGACCTTCCGGCGATGCTGGAAAAGGCGGTCAAGGCGGGCTCGCCGGTTGCGAGCGTGGAGTTTCCCAAGCCGCCGACCTGATCCGAAGCGAAACGAGGGAGGCTGGGTCGCGCGAACGACCCAAACCGCGGTGATTGAGACCGCACCTCCGGCAGCCGCGGCTGCCATCGATTCCCTCGGCCGTCGCCGGCGAGGGGTGCGTAAGGTCAAATGAGTGAAGGACTCGTATCGATGCGCCGGATGCCGGGCGCTGTTGTTCAAGGCATCTCCCAATGCGATCTCGGGAGTGATAGAGATCAAGTGCCGCCGCTGCGGCGCCTTCAATTCCATGAGGCCAACGAGCCCTTCATCAGACCGCCCAGGGGGGAGCGGCTAAGAAGGAAACTGCTTTGTGGACCTATCTTCCAGCTTCGTCCCTGAACCGGGCGACTTCCGCGGCATCTCGCTCTGCGCGGGCTACGCCGGTCTCGACCTCGGCCTGCACATCGCCGAACCGCGATACCGAACTGTGGCTTTCGTCGAGCGGGAAAGTCACGCAGCGGCGACTCTCGTGGCCCGGATGGCGGACGAGGCCCTGGGTGAGGCGCTTGTCTGGGACGATCTTAGAACCTTTGACGGCCGAGCTTGGCGCGGCCGCGTTCATCTCGTCACTGCCGGCTACCCGTGCCAGCCCTTCAGCCTTGCCGGCAAGCGCGGCGGGGAAGCCGATCCCCGGCATCTCTGGCCCGATGTCGCCCGAATCGTGGAAGAGGCGGAGCCGGAATGGGTCTTCTGCGAGAACGTGGAGGGGCACCTGTCGCTGGGCTTCGCCGACGTCGTCAGCAGCCTTCAAGGACTGGGCTACCGGACAAAAGCGGGACTGTTCTCGGCGCGAGAAGCGGGCGCAAGCCACCGGCGTCGCCGATTGTTCCTCCTGGCCAACGCCGACCGCGACGGACGCGGGGTACGTGCCCGACCTGATCATCGAGGCGGGGACTATCCGGGCGGTCAGTCCGGATTATTGCGCGCCGAACAGCGGTGGCCAGTTCCCACTCGGCGAGACCGCGCGGGCGTGGACCTATCTCTGGCAGACGCTGCAGGCGGTGGGCTGGAAGGCGGGGCCGATCCGCTGTTCGCTCCCGGTCCGGGTGAGCTTCAAGCATGGGAAGAGCTCCTATTACGGCACCCTGATGCCCAACCCGCGATTCTACGAGATGATCATGGGCTGGCCGATCGGATGGACCGCACCAGGGGCGCCGGTAACGGGGTTTGCAGCATGGCTGCGGCGCTCGCGTGGGCAGTTCTCAAATCTGCTCACCTCGTTCAGGGCGGAGGGTGAGGATGACGCCTGAGCTGGAGCCGGTGGTGCCGGTGCGCCCGGTCGCGGGCTATATCGGCGGGAAGCGCAACCTCTCGCGGCGTCTCGTCGAGATCATCAATTGGACCCCGCACGAGCTCTATGCCGAGGCGTTCGTGGGCATGGGCGGCATCTTCTTCCGCCGAACGCGCCGACCGAGGGTCGAGGTGATCAACGACATCTCGGCCGACGTCGCCACGCTCTTCCGGATCCTGCAGCGGCATTATCAGCAATTCCTCGACACGCTGAAGTGGCAGCTGGCCGGGCGCGCCGAGTTCGAGCGGCTGATGCGGGTCGATCCGAGCACGCTGACCGACCTGGAGCGATCGGCGCGCTTCCTCTACCTTCAGCGGACGGCGTTCGGCGGAAAGGTCGAAGGGCGCAACTTCGGCACCGATCGGCACGGGCCATCGCGGTTTGACCTCACCAAGCTCGTCCCGATGCTGGAGGCCGTCCACGATCGCCTTGCGCGCGTCCACATCGAGCGGCTGCCCTATGCCGAGCTGATCAGGCGCTACGACCGCCCAGGCGCGCTATTCTACCTCGACCCGCCCTATTGGGGGTGTGAGGAAGATTATGGCCCTGGCGTGTTCGAAGCGGCCGATTTCGAGCGTCTGAGAGCCCTCTTAGACGGCATTCAAGGGCGCTTCATTCTGTCGATTAACGACCGGCCGGAGATCCGCGCGCTCTTCGTCGGCATGACGATCGAGGAGGTGGGGGTAAACTACAGCACCACCCGGGGCGTGACGCCGGCGCGGGAGCTCATTATCAGCGGCGTGGAAAGGAACTGACATGCCACCACACGAAGAGACTGCTGTCCACAGGATGCTCAAGGCCGCGGCTGCCATCAGTTCCCTCGGCCGTCGCCGGCGAGGGGTGCGTAGGGTCAAATGAGTGAAGGACTCGTATCGATGCGCCGTTTGGACAGGAGCCGCTCAATAAGTATGGAGACAATCGCGGCCAGGGTGACGGCGGTCACGGTGGCAACAATCGCTGGCCCAATTCCCGGTCCAAGCACCGTTTCAACAAGAAACAGAGCCGGAACGTGGACGGCATACAGAGGGTAGGAAATCGCTCCAGCCCAGCTTGCTAGCCTCGGAAACATAACCGGCTTCTGGATCCCCGCAATCACCAACACCGGCCACAGCGCTATGGTGGAAAGCTCGATCAGCCACTTCGGTTCAATCGCTCCAGCGAGGATGATGGCCGCAGGAAGAATCAGAAATGGAGAGGGGATGGAAAAGCGCGGCAGTCGATGAAGCATCCGAAAGATCACCATGCCGGCGATGTAGGTTGTGAATACGCGAGGGAAGCCGGCGAGGAACGTCGAACCACGGTCGCCGGCGCAAACCGAGCCGAAATACCAAGCCGAAACTGCCAGTAAAGCGAACGAGATGAGGGACAGAATAACGAGCGCTCGCGTTCGCAGCACCCACAGACAAAGCGCGTGGGTCGCGTTGGCGAACATCTCAAAGAATAGCGACCATTGCACTGGGTTGAGCATGAAGATCGTGAATCGATCGAGCGCGAGAGGCATGAACAACAGCGCCGCGACGAGTGGGCCTCCGAACAATTCGCCCTCCCGCCAGACGAAATAGGACCACCCCAGCAGCACGCCGATCCACATCGTCGGCACCAGTCGAACTAACCGTTTCTTGAAGAACGGCAACGGGCCGTCGGCAAAGCGGTGCTCGTAAGCCGCTGAAACCACGAAGCCGCTCAGCAGGAAAAAGAAATCAACCGCCAGATAGCCGGACGGCAGGACACGCGGGAAGCCGAAGTTCTGCCCGACGTGGTGAAGTAGCACGATCAGCGCCGCGACCCCGCGCAGGCCGTCCAGTCCGATGTAGCGCTCTCTCACCCGAACCGCTTAATCAGCGCCCACAGTAGCAGCGGCAACAGAACAATCGCCGCGCCAAGTATCCAGTTCATCATTCCCCCAATCCGAGCGAACGCCGCGTACCAGAGATCGGCACGCCGCCCAAGTGAGCGGGCATCTCCGTTGCCGCCACCTCGGCTGACTATCGCCAGAGCTAAGAACTGGCCCCGTCGCGGCTTCGCGGCGGGGCTTCTTTTTGGCCGCTCAGAGGCCTATCAGAAGCCGCTGAAACCACTGAAAATGCGTTTTCAAATTGCTACAAAAGGTCCTGTCCAGCACTCCGAAAGCTTCTGTCCCGCTACACCGGGCGAGTGACGCATATTCCGCAGGCGCGAACGGCTTGTGCCCGATATCCCCGTTATCCACAGGCCAAAGCCAAAGATTCCGCTTGGAGCGACTCGGAGCGAGGTTCATAAGGGATGGGTGATCGGGACGGAGGTCCCAGCCTCGCCGGAAGGCCCGCAAGGGCAAGATGGAGCGGCAGG
>JBDSZD010000128.1:0-8482 GCA_039925325.1 Sphingomicrobium sp. | reverse complement strand
CAAGAGCGCGGAGCTGGTGCTCGGCGTCGTGCGCAAGGAGGGCGAGCGCTTCTGGCTGTCGCCGGTCGACAAGCGCGAGCGCCGGGAAATGGCGATCAGCGAATTGAAGGATTCCGAGCCCGGCGATTTGGTGCTGTGCGAACTGTCGGGGCGCCCGCCGCGGATCACAGCGCGCGTCGATGCGGTGCTTGGCGATCCGTTCGAACCGCGCAGCTTCAGCCTGATCGCGATTCACAAGCACGGCCTTCGCCACGAATTCCGGCCCGAGGCAATCGACGAGGCGGCGCGGGTGTCCGGACAATCGCTGGGCGAACGCGAGGACCTGACCCATCTGCCGATCGTCGCCATCGACCCGGCCGACGCGCGTGACCATGACGATGCGATCTGGGCCGCGGCGGACGAGGATCCGGACAATGGCGGCGGCTGGAAGGCGATCGTCGCGATTGCCGACGTCAGCTTTTACGTTCGTCCAGGATCCGAACTCGACCGCGAAGCCCGCGCGCGCGGCAACAGCGTCTATTTCCCGGACCGCGTGGTGCCGATGTTGCCCGAGGAATTGTCGGCCGACATCTGCTCGCTGAAAGAAGGTCAGATCCGCGCGGCGCTGGCGTGTCACCTTAAGATCGGCAAGGACGGGAACGTCAAAAGCTGGAGATTTACACGTGCGAAGATTTGTGTCGCAGCAAATATTGCCTATGAGAATGCACAGGCCGCGATGGATGCCGCTGGGGCAAACGAAACCGAGGTCACCTCGTCGCCATGCGCGATGCCGCCGGTCGAACTTTCCGTCCCCGCCGAACTCGTCGAGGCCGCGCTCAAGCCACTATGGGCGTGTTGGCGGGCTTTGCTTGCGGCGCGCAACATGCGCGAGCCGCTCGAGCTCGATATCCCAGAACGGCGGGTGATGCTGGACGAGAAAGGGCGGATCATGTCGATTGCGCCGCGCGACCGGCTCGATGCGCACAAATTGGTCGAAGATTATATGATCGCCGCCAACGTCGCCGCGGCGCGGGCGATCGAGGCGAAAAAGGCGCCGGTGATGTACCGCGTGCATGAAGCGCCGGGCCGCGAGAAACTGGTGGCGCTCAAGGATTATCTTGCCACGTTCGATGTCGAGTTTGCGCTTGGGCAGGTGATCAAGCCCGCGACCTTCAACCGCATCATCGAGCGCGTCGGCGATGCCCCCGAGCGTGCGGAAATCATGGAGCAGATCCTGCGCACCCAGATGCAGGCGCGCTACGGTCCGGAACGGCTTGGCCATTTCGGACTGAGCCTTGCGACCTACGCGCATTTCACCTCGCCGATCCGGCGTTATGCCGATTTGCTTGTCCACCGCGCTTTGGTCAGCGCCTACCGGCTCGGCGATGGCGGGCTGCCGCACGGCGAGGACGAGAAGTTCGTGGCGATCGGCGAGCAGATTTCGATGCTCGAGCGGCGGGCGATGGAAGCCGAGCGCGATACTGTCGACCGCTATGTCGCGGCCTTCCTGTCGGATCGCGTGGGCCAGTTGGTCGAATGCCGGATTAGCGGTGTCCAACCGTTCGGCTTCTTCGCCACAGTCGAGGGATTGGGCGGGGACGGACTGGTGCTCGCCCAGACTCTCGGACAGGAATATTTCCGCTACGATGAGGCCGCGCGGCAATTGGTCGGCGAGCATAGCGGCGACACCTATCGCATCGGACAGCGGCTGACATTGCGGCTGGCCGAGGCGAACCCGGTCAGCGGGTCGCTGCGTTTCGAGCTTCCCGAGGGATCGCATGGAGGGCCGCCGCGCCGTTCGGATCGCATGCGTCCGGGTCAGCGGCCAGTCCAGCGTCGGGGCCGTCCGGCCAATATTCGCCACCAGAACCGCAAGCGCTGACGGAGAACAGCATGGCCACTTACCGAATCGCAATCGTCGTTGGCAGCCTGCGCAAGGACAGCATCAACCGGAAAATTGCGCGCTCGATGTGCGCGGTCCGCGGCGACAATCTCGAATGCTCGATGGTCGGGATCGGCGACCTGCCGCTATATAATCAGGATTACGATCAGGCGGCCGAGCAGCCAGAATCCTATGTCCGCCTGCGGAAACAGGTTGCAGCGGCGGATGGGATTCTATTCTGTACGCCCGAATATAATCGCGGCGTTCCCGGTGTGCTCAAGAATGCCATCGACGTCGGGTCGCGGCCCTATGGACAGAGCGTGTGGAACGGCAAGCCCGCGGCGATCATCAGCGCCTCGCCGGGTGCAATCGGCGGCTTCGGCGCCAACCACCAGCTGCGCCAAGCGTGCGTGTTCCTCAACATGCCGGTGATGCAACAGCCCGAAGCCTATCTCGGGCACGTCAGCGACGACAGCTTTGACGCCGACGGGTGCCTCAAGGACGGGCCGCTCAAGGAGGTCGTGGAGAAATTGGCGCACGCGTTCCACGAATGGGTCGACATGATCCACCGGTCGCGGGCGGCACTTGCGGGCTAATATCGTCATTGCGAGCGTAGCGAAGCAATCCAGCGGCGTTTGGATTGCCGCGTCGCCTTTGGCTCCTCGCAATGACGAAAAAACTAAAGCTTCGGCAAAGTCACCCCCCGCTGGCCCATATATTTCCCGGCGCGGTCGGCGTAGCTGGTTTCGCACGGCTCATTGCCCTTGAGGAACAGGAACTGGCACGCGCCTTCGTTGGCGTAGATTTTGGCGGGCAGCGGTGTGGTGTTGGAAAATTCCAGCGTCACATGGCCTTCCCAGCCGGGCTCGAGCGGAGTCACGTTCACAATGATCCCGCAGCGCGCGTAGGTGGATTTGCCGAGGCAGATGACCAGTACGTCGCGGGGCACCCGGAAATATTCGACCGTCCGAGCGAGCGCGAAGCTGTTCGGTGGAATCACGCAAATGTCGGTCTTGCGATCGACGAAACTGTTGGCCGCGAAATTCTTGGGGTCGACGATCGCGCTGTCGACATTGGTGAAAATCTTGAATTCGTCGGCGACGCGCGCGTCGTATCCGTAGGAGGAAAGGCCGTAGCTGATGCAGCCATCCCGCCGCTGCGCTTCGACGAACGGTTCGATCATCGCATGGCTCTGCGCCTGCTCGCGAATCCAGCGGTCGGATTGGATGCTCATGGCTGCTGGCTAGCGGCTGCTTCTCACTTCGTCATCCCTTTCGCGGGAATGATGAAGGGTTGTGCACGCGATCATCCACAGGTGCTTCCACACAAATCGCGCGATCGCGCTGGAGCCGGGGGAAGGCTTCAGGTAGACCATGGCCATGGCTGAAATTCTCCGTCACCCAGGCGCTGCGGAAGCGCCGGAAGCGCCGACTCTTCCGCAAAATGTCGAGGCCGAGGCCGCGCTTCTGGGCGCCTTGATGATCGACAACCGGTTGGTCGAGGATGTGCAGACGCGGCTCAAGCCCGACCATTTCTTCGAGCCGCTGCATGGGCGGATTTATGAGGCGGTGCTGCGGCTGACCGATCGCAACATGATTGCCAACCCGGTCACCCTCCGGCCTTTGTTCGAAGCAGACGAAGGCATCCGGCAAGTCGGCGGCCCGGCCTATCTGGCACAACTCACCGGGTCGGGCGCGGCGATCATCGGCGCGCGCGACTTTGCGCAACAGATTTACGATCTGGCACTGCTGCGGGCCTTGATCAGCGTCGGCCGCGACCTGGTCGAGGGCGCGCTCGATACCAGCGAGGAAGTGGCCCCGCTGACGCAGATCGAACGGGCCGAGTCCGAGCTCTACAGGGTCGCGGAGGAAGGTGGCGCGGAAGGCAAAGCCAAATCATTCGGCGAAGCGGCGATGGCGTCGATCCGCAACGCCGACGCCGCGATGAACCGCGGCGGCGGTCTGACCGGGCTGACGACGGGATTCCTCAACGTCAATGCGCGCATGGGTGGGCTTCAGCGGTCCGATCTGGTGATCATTGCCGGGCGGCCGGGCATGGGCAAGACGGCGCTTGCGACCAACATGGCGTTTCATGCGGCCGAGCGCTTTCTGCAGGATCAGGCGGACGGCATCGAGCCGGCCAAGTCGGCGGGCGCGCCGGTCGCCTTTTTCAGCCTCGAAATGTCGTCCGAGCAATTGGCGACGCGCGTTTTGTCCGAGCAAGCGCAGGTTACCGCCGAACAGATTCGTACCGGCAACGTCAGCCGGACCGAGTTCGCTTCGTTCGCGCGCACCGCTGACCGGCTGCACACCTTGCCATTCTATATCGACGACACCGCCGGCCTGACGATCGCCGGACTGCGCGCGCGCTCGGCGGCTGAAGCGGCAGAAAGGCATCGGCATGATCGTGGTTGACTATCTCCAGCTGTTGCAGGGCAGCGGCAAGGGCAGCGCGGGCGACAATCGCGTCCAGGAAATCTCCGAAATCAGCCGGGGCTTGAAGCAACTCGCCAAGGAACTCGACGTGCCGGTCGTCGCCTTATCGCAGCTCAGTCGCGCGGTCGAACAGCGCGAAGACAAGCGCCCGCAATTGTCGGACCTGCGCGAATCCGGCTCGATCGAGCAGGATGCCGACATCGTCCTGTTCGTCTATCGCGAGGAATATTATCTGAAGTCGCATGAGCCCAAGCATCCGATTCCCGACGATCCGCCTGAAGTCTTTTTGGCGTTCGATGAATGGACGGCCAAACATCAGCAGGTCGCCGGAATCGCCGAGCTGATCGTCGCCAAGAACCGGCACGGCGGGACCGGCAAGGAACGGCTTCGCTTCGAAGGGCGCTTCACGAAGTTCAGCGACCCGGCCGACGAAACGCGGATGCCCGAACTACGCGGCTAGGAGGGGGACGCCGCTCGCCTTTCGGGGCGGGCGGCGGATGCGCCACGTTTTCCTCAAGGGACGTTCCCCGACCATTGTCGAGTGACTCAGCGCAACACGTCCTGACTTGTCGATACGGTGTCCGGGAGCCGCGCATCATCCGCTGCACGAACCTTGCGATCGAGCGCTAGCATTCACCTTTAGCGGATGTCTGCTTTCGACCCATTGCAGACATTCCGCTTCGACCCATTCGCCTCGGCTGGCGCCAGCGCTCTTCTCGGCGGCAATGTCCTGTTAGGCCCTCGGCGGCAGGTCGGGCGGTCGCCCAATCGTCACGGGCCACTGAATTGAGTGAATGTCGCAGGCAGACGATGATGCCACAGCGTAAATAGGGGACCTCGAAACCTTGACTCCCAAGCGCGCCATTTCGCGATTGAAGAAGAACCGCAACATCGGATCAAGCTTGGGAGGATCTTCAGAGATCGCCTCCCGATAGACGAAGCGCAGTTTTCCAAGTGGTTTCGCGAGTTCATCGTAGACGTTGCGCATCGTTCCATGCGGGGTGCTCTCACGTACCCAAATGCGACAAGCACCGCCCTGAGCTTGAATAGCGACACCGGTCGGCCACTGCTCTACGTTAGAGGTAAATCCCGCTTGGGACAGTTCGCGTTGGACCGCCAACACAAAGGGGGGTTCCAGAATCGTGTGGTCTTCGTCTTGACGGTTGAGCGCCGCCTTTCCTGCAAGGCTGAATAGCACCAGCGCAACGAGGGGATACTCAGCCCTTGTCAAAAATCTCATGTCGCGCTCCGTAGACGATAACGCTTACCACCGCTGCCAAGGTTGACCAGGAGGCGAGATACCAGCCCCACCCAGTGTGGATTGCGACGAAGTGCTCCGGGAAACGAGCGAGAAGACCCATTCTGACAATGTTGATGGCAAGGGTGACGGTGATTGCCGCCGCGCACCAGAGGGCCGACTTGAGCGTGAACGGCACACGATACCACTGCGTAACCGTAGCCCAGAACACAAAAGCGAGGCTTATACCCTGCAGGGACGAGCACCCCGGAGCGACGACAAACCCGCCTTTCGATTGATCAATGAACAGGATCCGATTGCCGATCTGCTCAGCGCCAGTGAGGTTGGTAATAAAGAACGCATCGATGTGGAGCAGGGAGCGCGTAAACAAGGCGAGGATCAATCGTCCCCAAATTAAGCTGCCCGAGGTGCTAAGAAAGACAATTCCGGCACGGCGCAGATCGCTATTACGCCCGCCCGTGGCGATCGCGTAAATCGCCAGCAGCGTCAGCCCCACCGATGCGGCGTTCGCCACTGGGATGATGATCATCAAAGCAGCTGGAAGCGCAATTGCGTAGTCCGAGCGAGTCGCTGGTTCACCATCGTCATTCACGAGCATTGCAAGACCCGCAACGAGTGCCAGCCACACGATGGCGGAGATACCAAGAAGATTGAAGATCGAGTAAGCTGCGCCTTCGCCGAGGACCGACCTAACCGCTGGTCCCATCATGCTATTCGCGCTTGCGGCCAAGAGTAGCCAGAAAAACAGTCTTTCGCGACTTAGCCGGATCGTGGACGCGTCACCCTGAAGCAACGGCGCGATGTTATTTCTTGGCTCGGTTGGCACGACGACGCTTGCGAATTGCCAGATAGCCGCCGCCGAGAGTCAGAAGCCCCGGTATTCCAGCAGCCACAAGCGGTGCGGGAGTTGCGCCACTGCAGGCCGGATCGTTACTGGTGGGAGGGCAAGCTTGCGACATGGCGGGGGTCGAAGTCATGAACATTCCTGCGACGAAAATTCCCTGTGCAGCGACAAGTGCAACGTCAAGAATTTTCATGAAGTTTCCAATCTAACTGATCTGAAGCGTTTACGGCCGAGAACCACCGTTTTCTTGAGTCCCCGTCATCGCCATGTATGTAACTGAGCCAAAAACGAAAATTCCGCAACAGGGCTGCGATGACTAGGTTTGCGATAATGTGGAGGTGTATCCGACGCACCATTCCGTAGAAACCAAGCCGAACCCGGCTGTGGCGGAAACGGTCGGCGCTTCCGGGTCGGGCCCCAAGGCTGGCGGCAGCCGTGGTCGTTGCTATCATTGCCGCCGTGAGCCTCGCGCTCCTGCTTTTATTCTAACGTCCGCTTTCCGCCCGAAGCAGACATTTCGGCGGCAGGTCGAGTTCAATCGGCAGCGTGACATCAAGCCTGTGTCAACCCAAGGCCGGCGGCGTCCCCCGCCGTCGATGCTGGGCTGGGAGTATCGAGCAGGAGCGGCTCAGCCTTCGAGCATGTTGGGGTCGCGCAGACCTTCGCCGATGGCGGCGCGGGCGACTTCGGCTTCGCTGCTGGTGACTGGATAAGCGCAATAATCGGCCGCGTAGGATGCGCTTGGCCGGTGGTTGCCCGACAGGCCGACCCCGCCGAACGGAGCATTCGAGGGTGCGCCGTTGGTCGGCTTGTTCCAGTTGATAACTCCGGCGCGGACTAGCGACCAGAAAGTCTCGAATTGCTCGGGCGTGCCGCCGACCAGGCTGGCGGCGAGGCCGTAACGGGTATTGTTGGCCTCGGCGATTGCGGCATCGAAGTCGGCAACGCGAATGAGCTGGAGCACGGGGCCGAACATCTCCTCGTCGGGGCGGTCCTTGACCTCCGTTACATCGATCAGCGCGGGGGTGAGATAGGGCCGCTCCTCGAACGGCCGGTCGAGCCGGTTGAGCGGCTTGCCGCCTTTCATCATGAGGTCGAGCCACTGACCCTGAAGCTGATCGGCGGCGGCAAGATCGATGAGCGGTCCCATGAACGGCTGCGGATCGGCGAATGGATGATCGACGATGATGCGTCCGATCAGCTTCTGGATCGCCTCGACCAGCGGGCCTTCCTCACCGTCCTTGACGATCAGCCGACGTGCCGCAGTGCAGCGCTGGCCGGCCGACAGATAGGCCGATTGAACGACGATGGTCGCCGCGGTCTCAATGTCCTTCGGGTCCCACACGACCAGCGGATTGTTTCCGCCTAGCTCCAGCGCAAGGATCTTTTGCGGCTTGTCGGCGAAGGCGCGGTGGATCGCCGTGCCCGCGGCGGCCGAGCCAGTGAACAGCAGGCCGTCGATATCCGGCTCCGCGGCCAGGGCGCGACCCTCGTCGGGGCCGCCGATCAAGAGCCTCAACGCGCCCTTCGGAACGCCCGCTTCGTGGAAGCAATCGACCAGCATTGCACCGGTGGCAGGCGTCTTTTCCGACGGTTTGAAGACGATTGTATTGCCCGCCAGCAGCGCCGGGACGATGTGGCCATTGGGCAGGTGGGCCGGGAAATTATACGGTCCGAGTACGGCGAGCACACCGTGGGGCTTGTGCCGGACGGCGATCTTGTTGCCCATCGCGGCCTCAAGCTTTCGCTGCGGGGTGCGCTCGGCATAGGCCCTGACTGAAATATCGACCTTGCCGACGACCGCCGCGACTTCGGTGCGCGCCTCCCAATAGGGCTTGCCGGTCTCCTGCGCGATCAAATGCGCAAAATCCTCCTCCCGCGCGCGGACCGCATTGGCGAAGCGGCGTAGCGTTTCCGAGCGATAGGACAGGCTGTGGGCCGCCCATGCCGACAAGGCCTTGCGCGCGGCGGCAACTTCCCGCGCCGCATCGCCCGTTTCACCACGCCAGACCTCCGCCCCCGTCGCAGGTTCGGTCGAAATCAGCTCGCTCGGCATGGGATCGTCACCACCACGGCGACGATCC
>JBDSZD010000127.1:0-2233 GCA_039925325.1 Sphingomicrobium sp. | reverse complement strand
ACAGCGTCTATCGCATCCTCGACCTGTTCGTCGGATCCAACCTTGTGCGCCGGGTCGAGAGCGCCAACGCTTATGTCGCCAATGCGCATCCGGATTGCCTCCACGATTGCATTTTCCTGATCTGCGACAATTGCGGGCAGGCCGTCCATATCGACGACGACAGCCTGTCCGGCGGCGTCCGCAAAGCAGCCGAGACCGCCGGTTTCAGCGCACCGCGCCCGGTGATCGAAGTGCGCGGCACCTGCGGTGATTGCGAAAGCGACTAAAGCCCTGCTTCACGCGCCGATCCTTGACGTCTAAGGCGTTCGGATGTCCGAACGGCCTGTAACCCCGTTACTCGACACGATCCAATCACCCGCGGACATCCGCGCGTTGGACCGGTCGAAGCTCCCGCAACTTTCCGACGAACTTCGGCAAGAGGTGATTTCCGCAGTCTCGGTCACCGGCGGCCACCTGGGCGCCGGGCTCGGCGTGGTCGAACTGACCGTCGCCATCCATCACGTATTCAACACGCCTGACGACAAGCTGATCTGGGACGTCGGGCATCAGGCCTATCCGCACAAGATCGTGACCGGTCGCCGCGAGCGCATCCGGACGGTTCGGCAACCGGGTGGGCTCAGCGGGTTCACCAAGCGCAGTGAGAGCGAATATGATCCGTTCGGCGCAGCGCACAGCTCGACCTCGATCTCGGCCGCGCTGGGCTTCGCCACCGCCAATCGACTGTCGGGGCATCCGGGTCGCGCGATCGCGGTGATCGGGGACGGGGCGATGACTGCCGGCATGGCTTATGAGGCGATGAACAATGCGGAAGCCGCCGGCAACCGCCTGATCGTCATCCTCAACGACAATGACATGTCGATTGCGCCGCCGGTCGGTTCGCTGCGTAACGCGCTCGCGCGGCTGGTGTCTTCGGGCAAATATCTGACTCCGCGCCGGCTCGCACAAAAGTTCGCGCGCAGCTTGCCCGATCCGCTGCACCGGACCGCGCGGCGGATGGAGGAGTTTGCGCGCGGACTGATGACCGGCGGCACTTTGTTCGACGAACTCGGGTTTTATTATGTCGGTCCGGTCGACGGCCACGATGTCCAGGCGCTGGTCGAAGTACTCGAAAATGTCCGCGACGCCGATCTCGGTCCGATGCTGGTCCATGTGGTTACCAAGAAGGGCAAGGGCTATGCGCCCGCCGAGGCCGCATCCGACAAATATCATGGCGTCGTAAAATTCGACGTTGTTTCCGGCCAGCAGGACAAGGCCGCGGCCGGCCCGCCAAGCTATACAGCCGTGTTTGCCAAGGCGCTGATGGACGAGGCCGAGCGCGACGAGAAAATCGTCGCGATCACGGCCGCGATGCCGTCCGGCACGGGCCTCGACAAGTTTCAGGGGCGCTTCCCTGAGCGCACTTTCGATGTCGGGATCGCCGAGCAACATGGGGTGACCTTTGCCGCCGGGCTGGCTGCGCAGGGCTATCGACCGTTCGTTGCAATCTACTCGACCTTCCTCCAGCGCGCCTACGATCAGGTCGTGCACGATGTCGCGATCCAGAACCTGCCGGTGCGGTTCGCGATGGATCGGGCGGGCCTTGTCGGTGCCGACGGCGCGACGCACGCGGGATCGTTCGACCTCGCTTATTTGTGCACGCTGCCCAATTTCGTGGTGATGGCCGCGGCCGACGAGGTCGAGCTTTGCCGCATGGTCCACACCATGGCGCTGCACGACAGCGGGCCGATTGCGGTGCGCTATCCGCGCGGCGAGGGCCGGGGTGTGCCGCTTCCGCAGGTCATCGAGCCGTTGGAGATCGGCAAGGGCCGGGTGGTGCGCGAGGGCAAGACCGTCGCGATCCTGTCGCTCGGCACCCGTCTGGCGGAAGCGGAGAAAGCGGCCGATCAGCTCGACGCGATGGGGCTTTCCACCACCGTCGCCGATTTGCGGTTCGCGAAGCCGCTGGATGCGGACTTGATCCGGCGCCTGCTGACAACGCACGAAGTGGCGGTGACGATCGAGGAGGCGTCGGTCGGCGGACTCGGCGCGCATGTGCTGACGTTCGCCAGCGACGAAGGGCTACTCGACGGGGGACTCAAGATCCGCACTCTGCGACTGCCCGATCGATTCCAGGATCAGGACAAGCCCGGCAAGCAATATGACGATGCCGGGTTGAATGCGCCCCACATCGTCGAGACGGTGCTGAAAGCGCTGCGGCGCAACAGCGTCGGGGTCGAAGAGGCGCGGGCCTGAC
>JBDSZD010000126.1:0-2017 GCA_039925325.1 Sphingomicrobium sp. | reverse complement strand
AAATGCGTGGAAAGGTGGTCGAGCTGCTGCCCAACGCGATGTTTCGTGTCGAACTCGAAAATGGTCATGAAATCCTCGGGCATACCGCCGGCAAGATGCGCAAGAACCGCATCCGCGTGCTGACCGGCGACGAAGTGCTGGTCGAATTGACCCCTTACGATTTGACCAAGGGTCGCATCACCTATCGCTTCATGCCCGGCCGCGGGGGCCCGCCCGGCTATCCCTGATGCGCCGATGCGCATGAAGCTGATCCTCGCCTCGGCGAGCCCGCGCCGTCTCGACCTGCTGGCGCGCATCGGCATCGTTCCCGATGAAGTGCTCCCTTCCGAAATCGACGAGAGCGTGCCCAAAGGCGAACTGCCGCGCGAGCACGCCGGGCGCCTGGCTCGCCAGAAGGCATTGGCCGTCGCTGCACAAAGACCCGATGCGCTCGTGCTTGCGGCCGATACCGTCGTCGCGGTCGGGCGCAGGATTCTTCCCAAGGTCGAGGATGAAGCGACACTTCGGGCGTGCATGGCGCTGTTGTCCGGACGGCGGCATCGCGTGATGACCGGCGTGGCCCTCGCACTGCCGGGTGGCAGGATGCGAGAACGAATTGTCGAGACCATGATCGCGATGAAGCGATTGTCGCCGCAGGAAATCGATTTTTACGTCGGCCACGGCGAATGGCGCGGAAAGGCCGGCGGCTATGCGCTGCAGGGCTATGGCGAAGTCTATGTGCGCCACATCGCCGGTAGCTATTCGAACGTGGTCGGGCTGCCGCTGGCGGAGACCCGGGCGCTGCTGAAGTCCGCGGGCTTCCCCATTGCCTGAATGGATCGTCGAGCGCGGGATCGGCGAGACCCGCGCGGCGCTGGTCGGCGATGGTGAAATTATCGAAGCCAGGGTGCGCCGGGAAGGCATTATCCCGGCCGGCACGATTTTGGACGGACGGCTGGCGACGGTCGCGCCGCGTGTGACCGTCGAGGCGGGGGGCGAAACGTTCCTGTTGCCGCGCGGGGCTAGCGGAATCGGCGAAGGCCGGACCCTGCGCATCGAGATCGTACGCGAGGCGCTTGGCGGCCGCGAACCCTGGAAACGCGGACTTGCGCGACTGACCGAGGAACCCCTTCGCCCGCCCCCGCCCATCGCCGACGGACGCGAAGGCACGATAGACGGCTGGGACGACCTTCTGGAAGATGCGCGCAGTGGACTGGTTCGCTTCGACGGCGGTGAGCTCCGGATCCAGCCGACCGCGGCAATGACCATGATCGACGTCGATGGCTGGCTCGTCCCCGATCGGCTCGGCCAGATGGCCGCCTGGGCGGCCGCTCGCGCGATCCGAAGGCTGGATATCGGTGGCCCGGTCGGCATCGACTTCCCGACCTTGCGCGACAAGGCTGAGCGCCGCGTGGTGGACGGGGTGTTGAGCGAGTACTTGCCCCAGCCGCACGAAAAGACGGCGATGAACGGCTTCGGCTTCGTTCAAATTGTTCGGCCAATGTCGCGGGCTTCGCTGATCGACTTGGCTGCCGACCGCGCGGCCTTCGAAACGCGCGCATTGCTGCGACGTATGGGTAATGAAGTGGGCGCCATAGGTCTCGCCGCGAACCCCGCCATCATCCGCTTGCTCGAAGCCAGACCCGATTGGATCGAGCGGCTGGCGACGCAAGTCGGCGGTGCAATCGGCTTGCGCAGCGATGCCGGCTTGCCCATGTCAGGCGGATATGCCGAACCAGCCTAAGCCCTGTCCCTTGTGCCAAACCCCTTCGTCGCGCGAGCATGCCCCCTTTTGCAGCCGCGGTTGCAAGGATCGCGATCTGCTTAAGTGGCTGGGCGAGGGCTATCGGATCCCTGGTCCTGCCGTCGATCCTGGCGGGGTGGACAGGGAAACCGACGAAGGTTAGGGACCGCTCCGCTTCCGCTTGCCCCCTAGCGCCGCGGAACAGCCCGAAAATTTGGGCCCAGGTAGCTCAGTTGGTAGAGCATGCGACTGAAAATCGCAGTGTCGGCGGTTCGATCCCGTCCCTGGGCACCA
>JBDSZD010000125.1:0-6353 GCA_039925325.1 Sphingomicrobium sp. | reverse complement strand
GCGCTGACCTATCCGGAGGAATCCGCCGGCCGCCTGATGCAACGCGACCTGATCGCGGTGCCCGAGCATTGGAAGGTCGGCCAGATCATCGATTATCTGCGCTCCGACGATCAGCTGGCGGACGATTTCTGGGAAGTGTTCGTGGTCGATCCCAGCCATCATCCGGTCGGGACGTGCAAGCTTTCGACGATCCTGCGTTCCGCCCGCTCGAAACCGGTCGCACAGGTGATGCAGGACGAGCAGACTTTGATCCCGGTCGATATGGATCAGGAAGAGGTTGCGCTGCGCTTTCAAAAATATGCGCTCATATCGGCGGCGGTTGTGGATAACTCGGGCCGCCTCGTCGGAATGATCACGGTCGACGACATCGTCCACATTATCCAGGAAGAAGCGAGCGAGGACGTGCTCCGCCTTTCGGGCGCGGGCGACGAAGGCGACATCAACGAGCCGGTGATCGAAAGCTATTCGGCGCGGGTCCGCTGGCTGATCGCCAATCTGCTGACCGCGCTGGTCGCGGCGTTCATCATTCGCCAGTTCGAATCGTCGATCGAACACCTCGCGCTGCTTGCGGCCTTGGGGCCGATCGTCGCCGGGGTCGGCGGCAATGCGGGAACGCAGACGCTGGCCGTTACCGTTCGTGCACTCGCGACCAACCAGCTAACCGGATCCAACCGCTGGCGAGTCGTCGGTCGCGAAATCCGGGTCGCATTGCTGAACGGGCTGACCATCGCGGTGCTGATCGGTGTCGGCGTTGCCTTGGTATTCATGAACTCGGCGCTCGGGGCGGTCATCGCCATTGCCATGCTGATCAACATCATCGTCGCGGGTTTTGCCGGCGTGATGGTCCCGCTAACACTCGACCGCGCGGGCGCCGATCCAGCGGTGGCATCGTCCGTGTTCGTGACGATGGTCACGGATTCGATGGGCTATTTCGCCGTCCTCGGCCTCGCGACGGCCTCTGGGCTGGTTCCTTAAGCGACACGTGCAATCGCAACGCGGGGCTATTAGACGGTAGGCATGATCGAAGTCGTCGCCGTCCCCGCTTTCAGCGACAATTACATCTGGCTCGTACACGATGATGATAGCGACGAGACCGCGGTCGTCGATCCGGGCGATGCGGTGCCCGTGCTGGGCGAAGCCGAACGCCGCGGCTGGCGGATTTCCCAGCTGTGGAATACGCATTGGCATGCCGATCATACGGGCGGCAATCTGGCCGTAAAGGCAGCGACCGGTTGCACGATTTCCGGACCCGCCAAAGAGACGATTCCGGGCATCGACCGCAAACTTGCCGAAGGCGACCGCATCACCCTCGGCCAGCACCAAGGACGGGTCATCGAAGTCCCCGGCCATACGCTCGACCATATCGCCTTGTTGTTCGAGGACGACCGCGTCGCCTTCGTCGGCGACACCTTGTTCGCGATGGGCTGCGGGCGATTGTTCGAGGGATCGCCCGAGCAGATGTTCCACTCGCTCCAGCGCCTCGCATCGCTTGCCGACGATACCGAGCTCTATTGTGCCCACGAATATACGCTCGCCAACGCCCGCTTCGCCGCTCACGTCGAGCCCGACAATGTTGCGACAGCCGAACGGCTGAGGCGGGTTGCCGACCTTCGCGCCGCCGGCACGATTACCCTCCCCACCACAGTGGCTGACGAACGCGCCACCAACCCCTTCGTGCGGGCGAGGGATGTGCGCCATTTTGCCGACCTCCGGGCGCAGAAAGACAGCTTCCGTTCATGATCCCGAGCGCTCAACTGCGTTGAGTTCGCCAGAAGGATCTTCGCCATGCGCCGCATGTCTTTGCTGATCGCCGTCGTTGCACTCGGCTCCTGCTCAACCACTCCGCAAGAGGCCAGCTATGACGCGCGCGGAGAGGCGCGCTTGCAGCAGGCGCTCGCGGGCAAGGTGGCCGGAAAGGCGATGGATTGCCTCCCGACGTATCGCAGCGCGGACATGATCCGCGTCGACGACGACACCTTGCTGTTTCGCGATGGCGCCAACCGGGTCTACCGCAATGAGCTCAACGGGAGTTGTTCCGGCATCGGCAGCTCGAACTATGCCCTCGTCACGAACAGTTTTGGCGGCAGCGGCAGGATCTGCCGCGGCGATATTGCCAAGGTTGTCGATCTCGCCGCAGGCTTCACTGTCGGAAGCTGCGTGATCGGCGAGTTCGTGCCTTATTCCAAGCCCGCCGCCTGAACCTATTTCTTGTACAAGGCGTCGAGCCGTTTACTGTACACCGACTTCAGCACATGCCGCCGGATCTTCATCGAGGGGGTTAGCTGTTCGTTCTGAACCGTGAACGGCGCGTCGGCGACAATGAACCGGCGGACTTTTTCAATCACCGAAGCTTCGGAATTGACCCGGTCCAACGCGCCCTGCAGCCGTTGCCGGAGGTCCTCGGTCCCTTCCACTTCCGGGTCTGGAACCACAACCGCGACCAGATACGGCCGGCGATCGCCGTACACCATCGCCTGCGCGATTTCGGGCTGCAGCGTCAGCATGCCTTCGACCCGCTGCGGCGAGACATTGTCGCCCTTGTCGTTGACGATCAAATCTTTCTTGCGGTCGGTGATGACGATCCGGCCGGCATCGTCGAAATGGCCGACATCGCCAGTGTAGAGCCAGCCGTCCTTCAGCACCCGCGCGCTCTCCTCGGGGCTGCGCCAATATCCGTGCATGACGTTCTCGCCGCGGACCAGGATTTCGCCGTCCTCGGCAAGGCGCACCTCAGTGTTCAGCAATGGCACGCCAACGCTTTCCATGCGGATTCCGGCCTTGGGCCGATTGACGCTCGCGACCGGGCCGCATTCCGTCTGCCCGAAACCCTGCAGCAAATTGACGCCGAGCGACTGGAAGAAGATGCCGATTTCGGGATTGAGCGGCGCGCCGCCCGAGATCAAAGCCTTCATGCGACCGCCGAATTTCAGGCATATGTTCCGGCGCAGCGTCTGCGACAGGATTGCGTCCATCGGCAGGTCGATGAGGCGGGAGCGGCCGGCATTCTTGCGGGTCCCGATCTCCAGCGCGCGCTTCAGCAAAAATGTCGAGATTGCGCCCTTGGCCTCGACCGCCTTGACGATCCGCGCGTGCAGCATTTCGAACAGTCGCGGGACGACGGCCATGATCGTCGGCCCGACCTCTTCGATGTTGGCGGCGAGCTTTTCCAGGCTCTCGGCATAATAAATCTGCCCGGCCAGCCCGATCGGAAAGTGCTGTCCGGCGGTATGTTCATAGGCGTGGCTTGCGGGAAGGAAGGACAGGAACACTTCCTCGCCCCAGCCGAAGTCGCTGGAGATGACTTCCACCGCGCCGGCGATGTTGTGGAGGATCATGCCGTGGTGCTGCATCACGCCGCGCGGAGCGCCGCCGGTTCCGCTAGTGTAAATGATGCAAGCCAGCTCGTCCCTGCGCATGGTGGCGCAGCGGCCGGTGAGCGCGCCGACATCGACGGGGCCGCGCACCATCTCAGCCCAATGATGGAAGCTCGCCTGGTCGGTCGCCTGGCCAGTGCGGATATCGTCGATGCCGATGACGTGCCGGCAGTCAGCGCTCAGCAGCACCGTCGGCACCAAAGTCTTGGCCAGCTTCTGCGTCGATACGATCACAGCCTTCGCCCCGGAATTGCTCAGGATGTGCGTGTGATCGCGCGCGGTGTTGGTGGTGTAGGTCGGCACCGTCACGCAGCCCGCCGCCATGATCGCAAGATCGGCGATCAGCCATTCGGGCCGGTTTTCGCTGACCAGCATGACCCGGTCACCGGGCTGAAGTCCAAGATCGCTCAGGCTCTTGGCAAGCGCGCCCACCCGGCGCGCCGTCTCGGCCCAGCTGATCGACTGCCATTGACCATCGGCCTTCGCCCACAGAAACGGGGCGTCGCCTTTCTGTTCGGCGCGCGTGAGAAACATCGAAACGAGGTTCGGGAAATGCTCGAGCTGACGCGCGGCCTTCATTGGCTTACGGCCTTGCCCTCGCTCCGCGGGTCGGCGGCCCCGACCCAGCGTCCATCGCGCCATTCGATCGCGTTGGCCTTGAAGCCCGGCTCGCGCGCGGTGACCTTGTGTCCCAGTTGCTGAAGTGCCGGAATCATTGCTTCCAGGCTCGTTCCGCGCTCCACAAACACGGTGTCGCCGGGGGCAAAGACCGTCGGCAAACCGATGGCGTCCTGCGCGCTGAGCTTCCAATCGACCACGCCGATGATCGCCTTCGCGACCTGGGCAATGATCGTCGGGCCGCCGGCTGCCCCAACCGCAAGGCGAACCCGGCCGTCGGGTCCGAAGACGATCGTCGGCGCCATCGAACTGCGCGGTCGCTTGCCGGGCTCAACGCGGTTGGCGACGGGCACACCCCCCACGCTTGGAATCAAGCTGAAATCGGTCAGCTCGTTGTTTAAAAAATATCCGTTGACCAGCAGCCCCGACCCGAACGGACCTTCGATGGTCGAAGTCAGGCTTGCGACATTGCCCTGGGCGTCGGTCGCAACGAAGTGCGACGTGCCTTGCTCGACCATCTCAATTCCCCGCGCGGCGATTTGCGCCCCGGCCGGCGCTCCCGCAGCAACGTTGGCGATGGTGCGGTCGGGTGCAATCGAGGCCGAGCGGCCCGCGAGGTAGCCGCTGTCGATCAACCCCGCCACCGGCACCGCGACGAAATCGGGATCGGCGAGGTAACGATCGCGGTCGGCAAAGGCGAGCCGAGTCGATTCGGCGAACAGATGCCAGGATGTCGGCGAGCCCGGTCCAAGTGTGGCAAGGTCGAACCGTTCGAGCTGGCCAAGGATCGCGATCATAGTCGTCCCGCCCGACGACGGCGGCCCCACCGAGCAGACCCGATAGACGCGGTAGCTCCCGCACACCACGTCGCGCGCCTTGGCCGAATAAGCCGCGATGTCGCCCGCGGTCAGGGGCGCGGGGTTGCGCGGAGCCGAACTGACGGCGGCGGCAATCGCTTGTGCGTTGGGTCCGACGTAAAAGACGTCAGGGCCGGACGTAGCCAAACGTTCCAGCAATGATGCGAGCGCCGGATTGCGGATCATTGTCCCCGCAGGCACGGGCGAGCCATCGGCCTGGTAGAAAATCGCGCGCGCCGACAGGGACAATGCGCCCGTCTCGCGCGAGCGATTGAGTGCGGCATGCAGCCGGCCGTTGACCTGGAAACCATCGCGGGCAAGTGCGATCGCCGGGGCGAACAGCTTGGCCCAGGCGAGCCGTCCGTGACGCTCATGGGCAAGGGCCATCAGCCGGACATTGCCCGGAACGCCGACGCTTTTCCCGCCCGGAACCGCCTCGCGGCCGCTCAGCGCCTTCCCATCCTTGAAGAACCAATCGCCGCCAGCTGCCATCGGCGCCGTCTCGCGGCCGTCGATGGTGCTGAGCCCGCCGGTTCGCGCATCGAAATGGACGAGGAATCCGCCCCCGCCGATGCCCGAGCTCTGCGGTTCGACCACGGTCAAGGCAAGCAATGTCGCGAGCGCGGCATCGGTTGCGGTTCCGCCCTGGCGGAGCATGGCCACGCCGGCCTCGGCAGCGCGCGGATCGGCGGCGCTGACCATGCCCCCAGGGCTGA
Organism: Sphingomicrobium sp.; assembly: GCA_039925325.1. Lineage (GTDB taxonomy): Bacteria > Pseudomonadota > Alphaproteobacteria > Sphingomonadales > Sphingomonadaceae > Sphingomicrobium. The sequence goes on along the minus strand of JBDSZD010000125.1, from coordinate 788 downwards.
TATTGGCGACGTATCGGGGCGCTACCGGATCGTGCGGCAGCGCGGCGCAACCACCGAGCGCGAGACTCGCGGCGACAATCGGCAACAGGAAGCGGCGCATCCCTTTGCGGCTACTCACTTCCCACCGCCTCGGCAATATTGGCGAACCCATCGCGTTTGAGGCGAACGGCCAGGCCCGTGGCGATGCGCCGCGCGATGCCGGGACCTTCGTAGACCATTGCGGAATATAACTGGACCAGGCTCGCCCCAGCGCGAATTCGCTCCCACGCATCGTCGGCGCTCGCGATTCCGCCCGCCGAAATCAGTGGAATCTGCCCGCCGCTTGCGACACGAAAACGGCGCAGCGCATCGACCGCCAGCGCTTTCAACGGAGCGCCGGACAATCCACCCGTCTCGCCGGCGTAGCGCGACCGCAGCGGTGGCCGTGAAACAGTCGTGTTGGCGACGATCAGCGCGTCGATGCCATGATCGATGGCGGCGCGCGCGATGCGGTCGGGATCGTCCTCGGCAAGGTCGGGCGCGACCTTCAGAAAAATCGGCGGTCCGCCCGCGTTCCTCGCCCCCCGCACGGCGCTCAGCAATTCCTCAAGCGCGCCCCCATCCTGGAGGCCGCGCAGCCCGGGGGTGTTCGGCGAGCTTATGTTGATCGTCAGATAATTGGCGACGGACGCCATCGATTGCACCCCGTGCACATAGTCCGCGACGCGGTCGGCGCTATCCTTGTTGGCCCCGATATTGACCCCGACGATGCCGGCATGATGGCGCTCCTGCAACCGGGCAAACGCCGC
>JBDSZD010000124.1:0-3142 GCA_039925325.1 Sphingomicrobium sp. | reverse complement strand
TTGGCCGGGTGGGGGTGCGGGCCGGTGCCGCCTTACTGAATGGGACTCTAGCGGGTGACGTTGTAGCGCAGCTGCGCTTCGCTCATCTGAAAGCCGATCAACTGTTCGAACGTGGCGCGCGCGACCGATTCGCGCACCGCCGGATCGGCGAGCGGATCCACCGCCGCTTCGGCGTCGCCCGCCTTGCGCCGGCGGGTCAGGAGCTGCCTCACATTCTCGGGAAGCGTAGCCGCTGCGAGCGACACTCGGGATATCGCCTGGCTCGAGGTCTGCGCACGTTGGCTGCCAGCGGCGAAGTTCAGGCCGACCGCGCCGACACGTTTTGCGACGACCTGGCTTCCGCCCTGAACGACGGTGTTGAAGAATGGAATCACGACCTGACGCGCGGCTCCGGCGTCGCGGCGGGTCGCAACCACGTCAAAGCTGACGGTGGAGACGATTTGATCCGTGCTCGAATTGCAGCTTGAGCGGACGTTGGTGATCGTCGCGGTCACGTCGATCGCGCTCGACGCCACGCTGTTCGATGGGTTGAACAAGGTGACATCCCCGGTCCCGGCGGGAATTCCAACCAGCGGGCAGGGACTACGTGTCGCATACACACCACCGTCGGTAATCTCACCGCGATTTGAACAGCCGGCCAGCAGGGCAATGGCGGCGATGGAGGCGAGGCGCAGCTTCACGAGTGACAATTCCTTCAGGCCAGGGGCACGTGCGTTCATAGGAAGCGCCTTTCAACGCTGCAAGCGATGCCTTACATGAGCCGGCGATGGCAGCCCAGCGCCCTCCCCTTGAAGTGCTGATCGCCGCTCCGCGTGGCTTCTGCGCGGGCGTCGACCGCGCGATTCGGATCGTCGAACTCGCGCTCGAGCGCTTCGGCGCGCCGGTCTATGTGCGCCACGAAATCGTCCACAACCGCTTTGTCGTCGACCGGCTGCGTGCAATGGGCGCGATCTTCGTCGACGAGCTCGACCAGGTCCCGGACGACCGGCCGGTGGTGTTCTCCGCCCACGGTGTTCCCAAGTCGGTCCCGGCTTCCGCGACCGAGCGCGGCCTGAACTTCGTCGACGCGACTTGCCCGCTTGTATCCAAGGTGCATCGCCAGGCCGAGCGGCTGATCGACGAAGGGTGTCACATCATCTTCATCGGTCATGCCGGGCATCCGGAGGTCATCGGCACCTTCGGCCAGGTGCCGGAAGGCTCGATGACTCTGGTGGAAACGATCGAGGACACCGCCACGATCTCGGTGGCCGATCCGGCAAATCTGGCTTTTCTCACCCAAACCACCCTTTCGGTCGACGACACCGCGGCGATTGTCGAGGCGCTGAGTGCGCGTTTTCCGAACATCCGGGCCCCGCGCAGCGAGGATATTTGCTACGCAACCTCCAACCGCCAGGCAGCGGTCAAGGCCATTGCCCGTTCGGTCGAACGGCTGCTGGTGATCGGCTCGCCCCAAAGCAGCAACTCGATGCGGCTGGCGGAAGTGGCCGTGCGGATGGATGTTCCCGCCAGGCTGATCGAGCGCGCATCGGATATCGACTGGGCGTGGGTCGGTACGCCCCGCAGCCTCGGGGTGACCGCCGGAGCGTCCGCTCCGGAAGAACTGGTGCGCGAAGTGCTCGATGCACTTGCCGACCGTTTCGACGTCACCGAGACGATCGCGGATCACACGCCCGAACGCATGACCTTCAAGCTCCCGCGCGAACTGGTCGCCTGACCAACGTGAACGAACTGCCGCAGGTAGAAATTTTCACGGACGGAGCGTGCAAGGGAAACCCCGGCCCGGGCGGCTGGGGCGCTCTCATCCGCGCGAGCGCGCGCGAGCTAGAAATCTCGGGCGGGGAGCCGCTGACGACCAACAACCGCATGGAGCTAATGGCGGCGATCCGCGCACTCCAGGCGCTCAAGAAGCCGTGCCGGGTCCAGCTCAACACCGACAGCATCTATGTCCGCGACGGGATTACCAAGTGGATCCACGGCTGGATGCGCAACGGATGGCGCACCTCGGACCGCAAGCCGGTGAAGAATGCCGAGCTATGGCAGGAGCTGCTCGAAGCGACGGAGCCCCATCGGATCGAGTGGCGCTGGGTCAAGGGCCACAGCGGCCACCCCGAAAACGACCGCGTCGACGCCCTCGCCTGCGCCGAGGCCGAGAAGCAGCGCGCAGCCTAGCGAAATCGCGCCGGGGAAAATTGCGCCGGATTGATACCTTCAACCGTCAGCGGCAAACTTTCCTTCAGCAGCAGCGCCGCCGCCATATGCGCGGCGGCCGGCGCGGTCTGGATACCGAACCCGCCCTGCCCGGCGCACCAGAAAAAGCCCGGTGCCTGCGCATCGAAGCCGTAAACCGGCAGACGATCGGGTGCGAAGCTCCTCAGGCCCGCCCAGCTTCGCTCGACCCGTTCCACCGCCCAGTCGACGGCGCCTTGGAAGCGGTCGATGGCGATGGCGATGTCCAGTTCCTCGGGCGCTGCATCGCACGGGTCGGTCGCAATCTCGTCGTGCGGGCTAAGCCAGACGCTATTGTCCCCCTCCCCCTTGAAGTAGAAGCCGCCGAGCGCGTCCGCGACTTGCGGCATATCGCGGAGGTCGGAGCGGCCGACGCGGAGCTGCACCATCGTCCGCCGCTTTGGGGCAATTCCGATCGGTCGCACCCCGCACCGGCCGGCCACCGCATCGGCCCAGGCCCCGGCCGCATTGACGATGATGGAGGCACCGTGGCGAGCGCCGCCCGCGTCCACCGCCCAGCTGTCGCCGACCTGTTGCGCGCGATCGAGCCCGGTCGAGCAAAGCAATGTGCCGCCATGACGCCGGAATTGCGCGAGGCAGGCATTGTGGAGCGCCGCAACCTCGATGTCGGCGCACGTCCGTTCGGCAAGGCCATAGTCCCATCCGGGCCGAAGCCCCGGCACCTCGGCTTCGAGCCCGGCGCGATCGAGCCGCTCGCGGGCCAGCCTTCGTTCGGGATCGTCGCTTTCCAACACGCCAAGATCCTCTTCGCGACGCGCAATGAAGATGGCTCCGCGCGGTCGCAGCAGCGGAGTCTCGACGCCCGGCCAGCCGGCATCGAAGAAGGGCTTGGATGCAAGGGTCAGCGGGATCACCCCCGGCCCCCCGTAACTCGCCAGCCAGAAGGCAGCTGAGC
>JBDSZD010000123.1:0-3404 GCA_039925325.1 Sphingomicrobium sp. | reverse complement strand
TAACGATCAGCTGCGGTCGCCACGACGGGCTTTGGACTTCCAGGTGACCGGCGTCGTCGGGCTTCAGCCGCGGATAAATCGCTGGCAGGCTCGAGTCCGGTGCTCCTCCGCCATAATTACGCACGATGCCGAAGCCCGAATATGCATTGATCCGGTAATCCGCGTCCAACCGTTTGGCGAGGATCGGGCCGAACGCTTGCTGCGTATCCGTGGTGTCGTGAACCATCGTGCCAGGACACGTGCGGGTGGAGGAGGTGTTGCCGTAACCGACGGTGAAACTGTCACCGATAAACTCGATCCGGCGAGCCCTCGGCTTCACGGCAAGCGGTTGTCCTTCGGTGAAGAAGCCGAGAAAGCGACCGCCGCCGGTCTGGCTTTCGGTCAGCTTTTCAAGGCGCACGACATGGTCCCCGGACGGCAGGCCGCGAATGATCGTGTCGGTTTCGCGAAGCCGCTTGGAGAGAAGCTTCTCCTCGCCGTCGATGAACAGGCGCATGTGTTCCGCGGGCGTTTCAAAGCGGACGCGAACGGCCGTCCCGCGAAATCGCCCTTCGAAATAGGTGCCGGGCCAGCCGAAACTGACGCTTCCGTCCGTTTCCGGAATCACCCGGCCGCCGATGTGCGTGGGGACGAACCGGTTTGTGTAGGGCTGGGCGGTAGCGGGCGTCGTGAGGGCCGCGAGGGCAAGTAGGAGAGACATTGCCTAGCCGAGCACCCGTTTCAGAACTGGCGTCAGCACCCGTTCCATTGCCTCATAACCAGCCACCGTCGGATGAACTCCGTCGTTGGCCAGGCCCGGCTTCATTGCTCCGGCGGCGTCGGCCAGCGCCGGATGATAATCGACATAAGTCGATCCAGTCTGCGCGGCATATCGTTTTATCCACTGGTTCAGTTCGCGGATTGGCCGGAGCGTATTCATCCCCGGGCGCCACGGGAAGTTGGCTGCCGGTGGGATCGAGGCGAGGATCACTTTGATCTTGTGATACTTGGCGATCGCAACCATCCCGCGAATGTTGTCGCGGGTCATCTCCTGCGTCATCGGACCGGTGTTGCCGGCGATGTCATTGGTCCCGGCCATGATGTGCACCGCGCGCGGCTTTAGGTCGGCCACGTCCGGGATCATCCGAACGAGCATTTGCGGCGTCGTCTGCCCGCTGATGCCGCGTCCGACGCGACCGGGCCTGAAGAACGACGGGCGCTGGTCACGCCAACCTTGCGTGATGCTGTCGCCCATGAAGACCACATCGACCTTCTCGCGCGCCGCGAGGATGCGCTCATTGTCCGCGCGATAACGGCCTTGCATCGAGAAATCTGCTTTGAGTTCGCGCGCCCAACGCTGGTCCCAGGTCTCCTCGGCCGGTTGCGCGAATGCCAGCGCGGGGAGGGCGATTGCCCCGCCAAGCATCAGCCGGCGTGTCATCTCATTTGTGATCATCAGCGTCCGCTCCGTTCGAGATTGGAATAATGTTGCGCCAGCACGTCGAACGCGGGTTTGCGCTCTCCGGTTTCAGAAATCAGTCCCTTGCGGTTCCAGCCCTGCTGAAACACCGGATGCTGGCGACGGGGCGAGCGGAAATCCTTGAGGATCCAGGGCGACAGGCCCGCAAGGAACGAGATTTTCGACGCCATCGCCAAAGTCTGGCGATAATATTCGGCCTGAAACTCGACCGAGAATTTTCGTTGGGCACCGGGATCGCGGAACCCGTGTTTTGCATCGGCGCCAAATTCCGAAAGGATCAATGGCTTGCCGAAATCGCTGCGCCAGCTGATCGACGGGAGCAGGGCTAGATCGGTTTCGCCGTACCAGCCGGTATAGGTGTTGATGGAAATCACATCGAGCGCCCGCGCAAGCGGATCGTCGATTACCATTTCGTGATGACCGTCCTTCTGCTCGTGTCGGTTCATCAGAGCCGCGGTGATGAGACGTGTGTTATCCAGCCGGCGGGCCTCGCTGACCAACGTGCTGAGGAAAGCGTTTCGGGCAGGGCTGATCGGAGTCTCGTTGCCGACGCTCCACAGAGCGATCGAGGCGCGGTTGCGGTCGCGCAGGATATTCTCGCTCTGCATCCGCTTGGCGAGTTCCAGTGTCTCGGGCCGCGCGAAATTTACGCGCCAGTAAACGGGTATCTCGCTCCAAACGATCAGGCCCAGTTCGTCGGCCATGCGGGTCATCGCCTCGCCGTGCGGATAATGCGCAAGCCGGACAAAATTACCGTGCAGTCCCTGCTTTACTTCGGACAGCAAGGCCCGCGCTGCAGCCGGAGTCATTGCGCGAGCGGGATGGGTGCCAAGCTCCTCTTCGTGCAGACAGATGCCGCGCAGGAACACGGGTTTCCCGTTGAGCAGGATCTGGGTGCCGCGAACTTCGAGGGTCCGGAAGCCGATGCGGTCGTTGAACCGGTCGTCGCCCGCCTCAATGCTGACGTCGTAGAGCGTCGGCGATTCCGGCGACCAGCGGCGGAGTGCGCGTGGAACGGCGGCGTCGGCCGTCCAGGTGCCGTCGGTGCCAGTCCTGCCCGCCATCGTCAGCCCGAGCGCTGCGATCTTTAGGCGAACGTCCCGAGCGCCGGCATTGGTACCATTTAGCGCAACCGTCGCCCGAAGACGCCCGTCCTTGCCCAGCCGCACCCATGCATCGTCGATGTAGGTCCCGGGCGTCTCCACAAGGCGGATCGGCCGGATGATCCCCCCATAGGTTTCCCAATCGGTTACGGTCGGGGGCACGGAATCCCAGCTGCGTTCCGAATCCACCGCAACGGTGACCTGATTCTCGCCCGCGCGCAGCAGGTCGGTGACTTCGAGCGCGAATGGCGTGAAGCCGCCTTCGTGCTCGCCGGCTTTCTTGCCGTTGAGCCACACCTGGGCGCGATAATCGACTGCACCGAACCGCAGGAAATAGCGTTTGCCGGCCTGGGCCCGGGCATCGAACCGGCGCTGATACCAGACCAGGCCATTGTAATAGCGCATGCTCTGGTCGTGGCTGATCCAGGAGCTCGGCAAAGTTGTAACCGGCGACTGCTGCATGTCCTGCTCGTAAAGCGCCCTGGGATTTTTGCGCGCCTCCGCCTCTACGTTGATGTCGGCATAGCGCCGATAGCCTTGACCGGGTTCTCCGCCGTGGAAGCCGGCCATTCCGTCGCGATAGGGATCGACCGACCAATTCCACGGCCCGGACAGATCAATGGCCGGCCGCACATCGCCGTTGATCAGGACCGGTGGCGTTGCCTTGTTCGCAGTCACCGGTTGCGCATTGGCCGCGCCGGCGAACAGCAGCAAAATTGAAGCGACGACGCCGCGAACGGTACAGTTCATCTGAGCACTTCTCCCTGGCGATTGCCGTGAAACGCTTCGAGCTCGGCCGCCGAACCGAGCCACTGGTCGCCCGACATGCCGTGCTTGAGGAT
>JBDSZD010000122.1:0-3680 GCA_039925325.1 Sphingomicrobium sp. | reverse complement strand
TCGCGCGCTTCCATGCCTACCGCTCCGACCCGGAAGGCGGACTGCTTGGGCCTTTGAAGGCCACGCATTTTGCGATCGGCGACGTGGCCGCGTTCGACAGTCGGCTGAGCGGCAGTCCCCGGTCTGGCCGCGGCGCCATCGTCACCAACCGCCCGCTGATTGCCCGCGCAGCTTTCGACCGCACCAGGTTCGAGGGTAGTTTGCCCGCGGGGTGGGAGGCGGAAATCTACCGTAACGGCGAGCTGCTCGCCTTCGCCAAGCCGAGCTCCGACCAGCGCTATGTCTTCGACGACGTGCAGCTGTTGTACGGCGAAAACCAGATCAGCATCGTGATGTATGGCCCGCAGGGACAGATCCGCACCCGCGATGAGGTGATCAACGTCGGCCAGGACAATGTTCCGCCAGGTCAGACCTGGTATTGGGCAGGGGTCAACCAGCCGGGACGCGACCTTGCGCCGCTTGAGCGGCCTCCGGACGGCGCGCTCGAGGCGCGGTCTCAAGCCACATTTTCGCTCGAACATGGGCTCGACGAACGAACTTCGGCGGGCGCGCTCGCGCGCATGATGCTCATTGGAGACGAAAAGGTAACGATTCTAGAGGGATCGGTCCGGAGATCGTTCGGGAAAGCGCTGGTACAGGTGTCGGCCGCGAAGGAGACGACCGGCGGAACCGCCGTGCGCGCGCAAATGCTGACGAAATTTGGAAGACTGAACGTCAGCATCGAAGGCCTTCTTGCAAATGATTTTCATTTGCTCGGCGGACGGACGCGTACAGCTCGGGAGGGACGATTCGCGCTCGATGCGCCGGTCAGGATTGGGCGTCGAACCATCTCGGCGCATGGCGACATGCACTTCTCGCGCGACGAGGACGGGTCAAAGCAACTCGACGCGACCGCTCGGCTCGCGACAAGCGTTCAGCGGTTCAATCTCGCGACCGACCTGCGTTACCGCAGGCAATTCCTGCCCTCCGGCGCTGCCGATCCAACAGAGTTGAACTGGGGACTGATCGGCTCAGGGCGGCTCGGTCAGGTGCGGGTGAGCGGTGGCGCCAGTTTCGACATCACTCCGCAGTCGCGGTTCCGAAGCGCCGAGCTTTCGGCTTACTGGTCCGCTTCCGAGAACGCCGACTGGGAGGGAGGGCTAGTCTATGACGCCGCAGCGCGCCGTGGACGGGCTCGAGTGTCCCACGTCCGTCGACTGGATGCGATGGCCATCGCGCTGACCGGGGAAGCCGCGACCGATGGTTCGATTGCAGCAGGCGTGAATCTCATATTCTCCATCGACCCCAGCAGTGGACTGCGCTTTTCGCGGCGACCATTGGCGGGGGCCGGGGTCGTTCGTGCCCGCGTCTACCGGGATTTGAACGACAATGGTGCGTGGGACAAAGGCGAACCGCCCGAAAAGGGCGCATTGATCACGACCGGCCGGCGACCCTCGGACAAAGCGACCGACGCGCAAGGTGCGGTCCTGGTCGGCGGGCTTGGCACGTTCGATCCGATCGCCATCGGCCTGGACACATCGAGCTTGTCGGATCCGATGCTCGTTCCAAGAAAGGCCTTGCAAGTCGTAGTCCCGCGCCCCGGCGTGCCGGCCCAGGTCGATATCGGGCTGGTCGGAGGCGGCGATGTGGAAGGCGCGCTGGTCAAAAACGGTGGAATGGGGATCGAAGGCCTGACCCTTGAGCTGCTGGACGATGCAGGAAAAGTCGTAGCCACAGCTCAGTCCGATTACGACGGCTTCTTCCTGTTCGAGCGGGTGCCGTACGGAAAGTATCGCATCGCGGTCGCCAAGGATTCCGCCGCAGCTGCCCAAATTGCCCGCGATGTCCCTGGGCAAGTCATCGTCACGCCGGACAAATCGGTCGTGCGCATGGGTTCGATCCATGCGGGATCGCTACCACTCATCGCAGCCAACTAGTCGTCTGAGCCAACTTCGCGACCCCTCGCTGGACCTGTTGTCCGGCGTGGCGCGATTGCGCGTCCGAATTTGGTGCGGTCGAGAAGACTCGAACTTCCACGGCCTTTCGGCCACAGCGACCTCAACGCTGCGCGTCTACCAGTTCCGCCACGACCGCACGTCATGAAAAAAGCGCTTCGGTCGATCGACCGCCGCGACTGGCACGGCGGCGCCTCTAGCAAAGCGACCTAAGCCGCGCAATGGCGGCGCGTCAGTCCCACGGCGGGACGAGTCCTTAAGACTTTCTTTACCTTTCGGCTGCCGGTGCGTTAGTCAGTGGCGATGCTTTTGCTTCTCGCCGCCACTGTCGCTGCTACGACCCCACCGCCTGCGCGCGCATACGCGGTCGCAAGAGCACAGGTCAGCATTCGAATCCTGACCTCGGCCAGCCTTCGGGTTGGCGCCGAGCGTAGCGAAGAAGGGCTGCCGGTACGCTCTGCGATGATCCACGACGTCGATGGCACCCGGGTTCCAGCGAGGCTCGTCGAGTTCGAGTGATCAGGCGCGCGGTGCGTCCAACGTCAGCGTCAACTGATCGCCGCCCGAAGGGACATTGACTTCAGCGCTGTTAAACGTCGCGCTCGCTCCGGGAGCGAGGCTTGAGGCCGGCGGCGCAATCGTCCAGCTGTAGACGACCCGTCCGGAATTGCTGCGCAGCTGGGCCTGGATCGGCGGAACGCGCTGCCGACGGTCCGTTGGGTTGATCACGCGACCGGTGACTGCAAGCAATTCATTACCGCTCTCCAGCGGCTGCCGATCGCTGTGGGTCATCATCAATTGCAAGGGGGTTTCAGCGGCTTGAGCGAGGCCGACCTTCGCCTTCCACTCCACCGGAGCCAGAAACCAGAAAGCGACCGCGGCGGCAGCTACGAGTAGCACCAGCATCAGCAGCGGCTTCAGAGCATTTCGTTGCGGCGCATCGCCATAGTCGCGCGGGCCGAACGGAGCGAACTCATCGTCCTGCAAGGCGCTCTCGTCGTGCCAGCTCGTTTCGGCGGGTGCCTCTTCGGGTGTTGCGATGGACGTGCCGTCGCCCGCCGGGTCGCCGGCAAGGCCGGGATCGTCACTATAACCGTCGGTCTGTGGACCTCCACTTGCGTCTGGAACTTCGGGCTCCGCCTCGTGGGAAGCTTCCTGCTCCGGCTGCAACGCAAGTGTTTCGGGCTCTTCCGCATCCTGATGCCAGCTATGCTTGCATGACGCGCACCGCACCTGGCGACCGCCCGCGGGAATGGCGCCGTCCTTGACCACATATTGCGTGCCGCATTCCGGACAGGTGAGGATCATTCGACTGCACCCTTTCTTCCCGGGACCATAGATTTGTCGGTAAACAGGAATGCGCGGCCATTGGCAAGGCGGGCGCCCCTGTGCGATTAACGGGCGATGCAAGCGGGGAAGGGGCGTCGGACTGTCGGGGATCGTTGAATTCGATAGCGTCGGGCTGCGTTATGGAACCGGCGCAGAAGTTCTGCGCGATCTCGACTTTCGTCTCGACAAGGGGCGTTTTTACTTCCTGACCGGTCCGTCTGGCGCGGGCAAGACTTCGCTGCTCAAGCTGCTCTACCTCGCGCAGCGTCCAACACGCGGCCGTATTCGCCTGTTCGGTGAAGAGCTTACGGATGCTCCGCGCGATGCATTGCCTCGCTTTCGGCGGCGAATCGGGGTCGTTTTCCAGGACTTCCGACTGGTCCGGCACTTGTCTGCGTTCGACAATGTCGCGCTGCC
>JBDSZD010000121.1:0-11083 GCA_039925325.1 Sphingomicrobium sp. | reverse complement strand
TGGTGGTGCCGTCACCGGCATTGTCGTTGGTCTTGGAGGCGACCTCCTTGATCATCTGCGCGCCCATGTTCTCGAACTTGTCCTTAAGTTCGATCTCCTTGGCGACGGTGACGCCGTCCTTGGTGATACGCGGAGCGCCGAAGCTCTTGTCGAGAACGACGTTGCGGCCCTTGGGGCCCAAGGTCACCTTCACTGCATCGGCGAGGATGTCGACGCCGCGCATGATGCGCTCACGCGCATCGCGGCTGAATTTTACGTCTTTGGCTGCCATGTGGCTACCCTTTCAAATTTGGTTGTTCGCGTCAGAAGGTGTCAGCCAACGATCCCGAGGATGTCGCTTTCCTTCATGATGATGAGGTCCTCACCGTCGACCTTGACCTCGGTGCCCGACCATTTGCCGAACAGGATCTTGTCGCCAGCCTTGACGTCCATCGGCGTGATTGTGCCGTTTTCGGCGCGAGCGCCCGAACCGACGGAGAGGACTTCGCCTTCCTGCGGCTTTTCTTTTGCTGTGTCGGGAATGATGATCCCGCCAGCGGTTTTTTCCTCTGCCTCGACTCGACGGACGAGGACGCGGTCATGAAGCGGCCTGAAACCCATAGCTTGTTAGCCCCTTGTTGGTTGTTTAAAAAGAAATTGCGGCTTGGCACTCACCCAAGGAGAGTGCCAGCGACCGAGTGCATATGGGTGGGAGTGGTCCAAGCGTCAACAGCCGCGAACAGGGAAAAATTTCATTTAGCTGAACAATCGCTCAGCCTGCCGCCGTTTCCAGCCCAATCCGATCCCGCATCAACCAGCGCGCGATCATCAGCACCGCAACGAAACCGAGGCCGACGGCTAGCCCGACCCAGATGCCGACCCCCTGCCAGTCGCGCCCAAACGCAAGCCATACGCCCGATCCAAGGCCGACCACCCAATAGCCGGCCAGTGCGAACAGCATCGGCACACGCGTATCGTGGAGGCCGCGCAACATGCCCGCCGCGATGACCTGGGCGCCGTCGACGATCTGGAAAGCCGCAGCCACCGCCAGAAATGAGACGGCCAGACCCATCACGGCGCCCTGCTCCGCTGACGGTTCAAGGAACAGGCCCACCAGCTGGCGTGGAAAGCTCCACATCAACAGTGCCATGATGGCCATGAAGCCGACGCCAAGCACGAATGCGGTCCAGCCCGCGCGCTTGATCGCCAGCCGGTCATTCGCCCCGAGCGCACGTCCAACCCGCACCGTCGCGGCCTGACCGAGGCCCAACGGAACCATGAAGGTTACGGCGGCAATTTGCAGCGCGATCGCGTGGGCCGCGACATTTTCGGCGCTGATCAGTCCCATCAGATAGGCGGCCGAACCGAACACCGCGCCTTCGAAGCCCATGGTCAGCCCGATCGGCAGTCCGAGCCGGAACAATCGTCCGAGCCGCGGCCAATCGGCGCGCCACCAGCGGCCGAACAGATGATGGCGGCGAAACTGCCGGTCGGTCGTCAGCACGATTGCGAGGCCCAATGCGAGGACTCCCCACACGAGCGAACTGCCAAGACCCCCGCCGAATATCCCAAGCGCAGGGAGACCGAACTTGCCGAAGATCAGGGCCCAGCTGACCAGAGCGTTCAGGCCGATGCCGATCAGGCTGATCGCGAAAATCCACCCCGGTCGCTCGAGCGCCGAAAGGAAATTCCGCATCGCCTGGAACAGTAGGAAGGGCAGCGCCGACCACATATAACCCTTGAGGAACAAGGCGGCCTGGTCGGCGAGCTGCGGCTGCTGACCAAGCGCAAGGATCAGCGGCTCGGCGTTCCACAGCAGCAGCCACAAAGGGAGCGTCACGGCAACGACCAGCCACAGTGACTGGCGGAAGGTACGGCGCACCTCCCGAACCCCGTGCAGCTTCGCGCCGAACGCGGTCGCCATCATCGGCGAACTCGCGGTGACCAACCCCATCGCGACCAGAGTGAACGCCTAGGTGAGATTGAGCCCAAGCGCCGCAGCGGCCAGTTGCCGCGGGCCAAGCCACCCCATCAGCACGACATCGGTGGCGTTGATCAATTGTATGGTCAGGTTGGACAGGATCAGCGGCCACGCGAGCGTGAGCGTCGCGCGAAGTTCCGCGCCCCATCGATTTGCGCCGGTTATAGGTTGAGTCTGCCCGTCCATCGAAGCGTCCTTGCGAGGAGCACAGCGGCGAAGCAATCCGTCGCCGGACAGCTGGCGTCAAATCGGCCATCCCCGGAGTCGCATTGCCGCACATTCTGCGTTAGCTCTCGCCAAACCGTTCGAGGACCGCCTGCTCATGAAATTCGTACGCGCCATCTGGAAGCTTCTGGTCGGCATCAAGGACGCGCTCGTGCTGATCCTGCTGCTGCTGTTTTTCGGACTGCTTTATGCGGGCCTGTCCGCGCGGCCCGACCCGGTGCGCGATGGCATTCTGGCGCTCGATCTCAACGGTCCCGTGGTCGAGCAGCCCGCGAAAGCCGACTGGAGCGAACTCGCTGGCGGCGGCGGCGTCCGCGAACACAGCTTGCGTGATCTTATCGCAGCCCTCGACGCTGCCCGAAGCGATGACCGGGTGAAAGCGGTGGCGCTCGACCTCGACGGCTTTGGCGGCGGCGGGATGACGGCCATGTCCGACCTGTCCGACGCAATCCGTCGGGTCCGCTCGGCCGGCAAGCCGGTGATTGCCTATGCGGTCGGGTATAGCGACGACAGTTATCAGCTTGCCGCGGCCGCCTCGGAAATCTGGCTTAATCCATTGGGCGCGGTCGTGGTCGCAGGCCCCGGCGGCGCCAACCTTTATTACAAGGGCTTGCTCGACCGGCTCGGCGTAACGGCCAACGTCTATCGCGCCGGAACCTACAAGTCGGCGGTCGAGCCCTACATCCGCAACGATATGTCGCCGGAAGCGCGCGAGAATTACCAGAGCCTCGGCAACGCCTTGCTGGAAACCTGGCGGGAAAGCGTCGTTCGGGCGCGGCCGAAGGCGAAGGTCGATATATTTCTCAAAAATTTGCCGGCTGCGGTGCAGGCGTCCGGTGGGGATTTTGCAAGAGCGGCGCTTGCTGCGGGCCTAGTCGACAAGATCGGCGAGCGGCGCGCGTTCGAGAAGAAGCTCGCCGAACTCGGCGGCGAGGACGATAACGCGGACGGCGGTTTCAAGACGATCAAACTGGCCGCCTACATCCGCGATAAGGTCCCGTCGCATCGCGATGGGGCGATCGGCGTTGTCACAGTCGCGGGCATGATCGTGGACGGCAAGGCACCGCTCGGCACCGCCGGCGGCGACAGCATCGCCCAGGCGATCGAGGCCGGCCTGCGCGACGATGATCTGAAAGCGATCGTCGTCCGGGTGGACAGCCCAGGTGGGTCGGTGATGGCATCCGAACGCATTCGCCAGGCACTGCTCGCGGCGAAGGAACGGAAGCTGCCGATCGTCGTATCGATGGGCAATGTCGCGGCGTCCGGCGGCTATTGGGTCGCCACTCCCGCCGATTTCATCTTCGCCGAGCCATCGACTATTACCGGATCGATTGGCGTGTTCGGGGTGTTGCCAAGCTTCCAGGGCTCGCTGCAAAAGCTCGGAATCGGCGCCGACGGCGTCAAGACCACGCCGCTGTCGGGCGAGCCCGATCTGCTGCGCGGTCCTTCGCCGGAAGTCGCGCAATTGATCCAGGCCGGGGTCGACAGCACCTACCGCCGATTCCTGGCCATCGTCGCGCAATCGCGGCGCAAATCGCCAGCCGAGATCGACCGCATTGCCCAGGGCCGCGTGTGGGACGGCGGAACCGCGCACCAGATCGGCCTGGTCGACGGGTTCGGCGGGATGGAAGATGCGATCGCGAAGGCGGCTGATCTGGCCAAGTTGGGCGAGGGCAATCGCAAGGTGCGCTATCTCGACCGGACGCTGACCTTGCGCGAGAGCATCGTCGACATGCTCGCTTCGGACGAAAGCGAAGACGGCGGAGCGGGCGACGCCTTCGCGGCGCTCCGTGGACGTCCGGATGCGATGCTTACCCGGGCGATTCAGGACGTCGGCTTCATCCTCTCCGGCCCGACTATCCAGGCCCGCTGCCTGGAATGCCCGGTCGCCTTGCCGGCCGTTCGGGCAAAGACCCGCGAACGCTCTTTGCTGGCTGCGATGAAAGCATGGCTGTTCTGATCCGTCTCGCGCGGGCCGACGACGCGCCAGCTATCGGAGCGGTCTACACGCCTTACGTGCAGTCCACGCGGATCACCTTCGAGGAACAGCCGCCGGATACCGACGAGATCGTCCGGCGAATGGCCAATCCGATTCATCCGTGGCTGGTAATGGTGGATGGGGGCACGATCCTCGGTTATGCATCGACTTCGCCGATGCGGGCGCGCGCGGCTTATCGCTGGAGCGTCGAGACTGGCGTTTACCTGCGTACGGACGCGCAGGGCCGCGGCTTCGGACGACAGCTACTGGCCTCGCATCTCGATCTGCTGACGCGGCAGGGCTTCGTCGCAGCGTTTGCGACGATCGGCATGCCCAATCCGGCAAGCGTCGGCTTGCATCAAGCGCTTGGGTTCAACCTCATTGGGATCGAGCGCGGCTGCGGCTTCAAGCTGGGCGAATGGGCAGACGTCGGGCGATGGCAAAAGGACCTGGCGGCGCGGGAACAGAAACCTTCGGAGCCACTCCCGTTCGCCGACATGGTCCTTTAAATATGAATCGGCTTGCCCATCACCGCCATCGCCGCTTCCTTGAGCGCTTCGCTATGGGTCGGATGGGCGTGGCAAGTGTAGGCGATATCCTCGCTGGTCGCGCCGAATTCCATCGCCTGCGCGGCCTGTGCGATCATCGTTCCAGCCACTGATGCGACCATCCACACGCCCAGCACGCGATCGGTCTTGGCGTCGGCGATGACCTTGACGAAGCCGTCCGGCTCGCGGTTGGTCTTGGCGCGGCTGTTGGCCATCATCGGGAACTTGCCGACCTTGACCTCGCCATGTTCGCGCGCCTGCTCCTCGGTCAGGCCGACGCCGGCGATTTCGGGCATCGTATAGACCACGTTCGGAATCACGTCGTGATTGACGATGCCGGTCAGGCCCGCGATATTTTCCGCGACCGCAATCCCCTCATCCTCGGCCTTGTGCGCGAGCATCGGACCGGGAATCACGTCGCCGATCGCCCATACGCCCGGAACGGACGTGCGAAATTCGTGATCGGTTTCGATCTGACCGCGCGCGTTGGCCTGAAGGCCCGCGTTGTCGAGCGCGAGGCCTTCCGTGTTCGGCCGCCGCCCGATCGACACCAATACGTGCGTCGCGGCAATCGTCTCGGCTGCGCCTCCCGCCGCTGGCTCGACGGTGACGGTCACGCCGTCGCCTGCGCGCTCGACTTGCGTGACCTTGGTCGACAGCCGGAGTTCAAAGCCCTGTTTCTTGAAAATCTTGTTGGCTTCCTTGCGGACCTCACCGTCCATTCCGGGCAGAATCTGGTCGAGAAATTCGACCACCGTTACCTGCGCGCCAAGCCGCAGCCAGACCGAACCGAGCTCCAGCCCGATGACGCCGCCCCCGATTACCACAAGGTGGCCCGGCACCGCGCCAAGCTCGAGCGCCCCGGTCGAATCGACGATCCGTTCCTGGTCGACGGTTACACCGGGCAGCGGAGTCACCGACGAGCCCGTCGCGATGACGATATTCTTCGCCCGCACCGTTCGGTCACCGACTTTGACGATGTCGGCGCTTTCGAAACTCGCCAGCCCCTTGATCCATTCGATCTTGTTCTTCTTGAACAGAAATTCGATGCCGCCGGTTAGCCCCTTGACGGCTTCACGGCGACTGGATTGCATGACGTCGACATCGATCTCGACGTTGCTGGCCTTGATACCCCACTTGGCCATCGTACCGTGCGCTGCTTCCTCAAACAGCTCGGACGCGTGGAGCAGCGCTTTGGACGGAATGCAGCCGACGTTGAGGCAGGTGCCGCCAAGCGTCTCGCGGCTCTCCGCGCAAGCGACCTTCAGCCCCAGCTGAGCCGCGCGAATCGCGGCGACATAGCCTCCTGGGCCGGCGCCAATCACCAACACGTCGAAATCATATTCGTCGGCCATTCACACCGCTCCAGCTCTGACAGGATGGGCGCGCATTAGCCGCACGGCGCCAGCCGCGTCGAGTGGGTAACCGATACTTAATAGAAACAGGGTTATCAGATGAGTCATAAAGCTCGGAGAGTGAAGCGATGTTTGGTGGGAACGCGTCCGAATTGCGCCCGTGGTTGATGATCGAGGCGTCGTCTGAAGGAATGCTGCGGTTTGCAACGGCCACGCCGTCGCCGCGCCCGCGCCCGGGCAACATCAAGCAAATTGACATTCGCGGCCTGCCAACCTTCACCGACGCGCTTCAGCAATATGAGCGCGAATCGGGCATCGCATTGCGCGGACTCGATTGCGCAATGGCCATCGCGGGGGCCACCAGCGGGGAGACATTGTCGCTCGTCCGCTCGCGCTGGACGATTACCCGCAGTGGGTTGTCGGCGGTGTTCGGCAAGCAGGTCATCATCCTCAACGACGTCGCGGCGCGCTCCTGGGGGATCAAATCGGGAACCGCGACGATCGACACGATCCGTGGCATCGGTGCGCCAAGCCTAAGCCGCCCCGGGCGCTACATCATGCTGATGGTCGAAGAGGGCGTCGGCGCGGCCGTGATCGACGTCGATCGCGAAGGCGTCATTCGCATCCTCGAGACCGAATCCGGTCATATGGATTTTCCGATCGGCACCGACCGCGAAGAAAAGCTTGTGAAGGCCGTCAAGGGCGTCCAGCCGCACGTCAGCTGGGAGAGAATGCTGATGGTCGAGCGGCAGGACCCGATCTGGGCGCAATCCTGTCCGGAAGTCGCGGACAGCGAGCGCCCGCGCATCCTCGCCAATATTCTCGGTCGGTTCGCGGTTAATCTGATGCATGCCTATGGCGCGTGGCAGGGGGTGATGATCACCGGCAGCCGCGGCGGGCGCATGCTGGAACCGGGTACTCGCTCCGCCTTCGAGGCCGCGTTCAACGAACGCCGCAACTTCAGCCGCCTCGTGATCGGCTGCCCCGCCTGGCGGGTCGAACAGCGCGAAGCCGTGCTGACCGGAGCGGCAGAATGCCTCGCGCAGACGGCGAACATGCCCCTTCAGAAGGCCGCCTAATTAGGCTGAAATAGGTTGCCGACGGAATGTGATTTGTCGGCTTGCCCCCTAAAGATCGATCAGCAGCCGCGTCGGATCTTCAATCGCTTCCTTGATGCGGACCAGGAAAGTCACCGCCTCGCGGCCGTCGACCAGGCGGTGGTCGTAGCTTAAAGCGAGATACATCATCGGGCGGGCGACAATCTGCCCGTCGCGAACCACCGGGCGCTCCTCGATCCGGTGCATGCCCAGCACGGCGGCCTGCGGCGGGTTGATGATCGGGGTGGACAGCAATGACCCGAACACACCGCCGTTGGAGATGGTGAAGGTGCCGCCCTTCATGTCATCGGCAGTCAGCGCGCCGTCCTTCGCTTTCTTGCCATAAGCGGCGATGGCTTTTTCGATCTCGGCGAAGCTCATGCTTTCCGCGTTGCGTACGACCGGAACGACCAGGCCTTTGGGAGCCGACACCGCAACGGAAACGTCGAAATAGTCGCGATAGACGATCTCGTCGCCTTCGATGCTAGCGTTGACCGAGGGCACGTCGCGCGCCGCGAGCGCCGCCGCCTTCACGAAAAATCCCATGAAGCCCAAGCGGATGCCGTGCTTCTTCTCGAACAGATCCTTGTAGCGCGCCCGCGCTTCGATGACGGCGCTCATGTCGACATCGTTGAACGTGGTCAGCAGCGCGGCGGTATTCTGTGCTTCTTTGAGCCGAGTGGCGATGGTCTGGCGAAGACGGGACATTTTCACGCGTTCTTCGCTTCTGTTCCCCGGCGCAGGCCGGGGTCCAGGAGCCGAAGGCTGCTCGACCGCCTTAGACGGAAGCTTTGCTTCCGCCTGGGCCCCGGCCTGCGCCGGGGAACTCTTCGCCTGCGCCGCCGCAATGACGTCGTCCCTGGTCAGGCGTCCGTCTTTGCCGGTGCCCTTAATCCTGCTGGGATCGACATGATTTTCGAGCACGGCGCGGCGCACCGCCGGGGACATGGTGAGCACCGCCTCCGAACGCTCGGCGCCGGGCTCCTGCGGCTCGGGCGCATGTTCGCTTCCGCGCAACTGCGGAGTTTCGCCCGCACCGGCCGGATTAGTGGTCGCGCTCGCTGCTGCTTCTGCAGGCGATGCTTCTGCCGGAGCAGCAGCCGCAGGTGCTTCAGCCGGAGCTGGCGCTGAACCGGCGTCCCCGATCCGCGCAATGACTGCGCCGACGGCCACCGTGTCGCCTTCATTGACCAGCGTTTCGCTGAGTACGCCCGCGACCGGCGAAGGCACTTCGACGCTGACCTTGTCGGTTTCGATGCTTGCGATCGGCTCGTCCGCGGCCACGCTGTCGCCCGGCTTTTTCAGCCATTGGGCGAGCGTTCCTTCGGTGATCGATTCCCCAAGAGCGGGCAGTACAACGTCCGTCGCCATGATCGTCCTTTTTAGCTGGCTTTGCGAGCCAGCGGCTCACTGCGGGCTGCGTCTTTATTTGTCGAGTGGCCGAGCGCCGCGGAAATCAGCGCGGCCTGTTCCGCGGCGTGACGCCGGGCAAGGCCGGTCGCGGGCGATGCCGCCGCATCGCGGCCCGCATATTGCGGTCGAAGCCCCGCGAAACCGGCCTCCTTGAGCGAATTTTCGAGCGGGCATTCGACGAAGAACCAGGCGCCATTGTTTTTCGGTTCTTCCTGAGCCCAGATCAGGGCTTCGAGGTTCGGCATGGCTTTCAGGCGCTTGACCAGCGGCTCGGACGGAAATGGATAAAGCTGTTCGATACGCAAAATTTCGACGCCCAGATCCCCGGCCTGATCACGCGCTTCCATCAATTCATAGGCAAGCTTGCCCGAACAGAGGACCAGCCGCCGGGTGTCACCCTCGGCCGGTGGATAGAGGTCGCTGAGCATGCGCTTGAAGTGGCTGTCTCCGGTGAAATCGGCAATCGTCGATGCCGCAAGCTTATGCCGAAGCAGGGACTTGGGCGTCATCATGATCAACGGCTTGCGGAAATCGCGCAGCATCTGACGCCGCAGTATATGGAAATAATTGGCCGGCGTTGTGCAGTTCGCGACCTGGATATTATCCTCGGCACAAAGCTGGAGATAGCGCTCCAGCCGGGCGGAACTATGCTCGGGGCCCTGCCCCTCGAAACCGTGCGGGAGCAGCAACACCAGCCCGCTGGCGCGCAGCCACTTAGCCTCGCCGGCGGCGATGAACTGGTCGATGATCGTTTGCGCGCCGTTGGCGAAATCGCCGAACTGCGCTTCCCACAGCACCAAAGTGCGCGGGTCGGAGATCGAATAACCATATTCGAAACCGAGCACGCCGAATTCCGACAGCGAGGAATCACGCACCTCGAACCGTCCAGGCGGGATTTGCGACAGCGGGATGAACTTGTCTCCGTTGGTCTGGTCGACCCACACGGCGTGGCGTTGGCTGAAGGTACCGCGGCCGCTGTCCTGACCCGACAGACGCACGCCCGCACCTTCGGCGAGCAGGCTTGCGAACGCCAATGCCTCGCCGGTCGCCCAATCGAAACCTGCACCGCCCTCGAACATCGCGCGGCGGCCGTCGACGATGCGGGCCAGGGTCTTGTGGACCTGCAGACCCTCGGGAACCTTGGTCAGCACGTCCCCGAGCTGCCGCAGCTGGTCCTCGCCGATCCCGGTTGCGACGTTGCGGCGCGCAAGCACCGGCTCGTCCGGCCGCCCGAGGCCTGCCCAGCGCCCTTCGAACCAGTCAGCCTTGTTGGGCAGATAAGAGGTCGCCGCCGCAAACTCCTGCTCCAGATGGTCGGTGTAGCTTTTCGTCGTCTGATCGACCCACGCCTGGTCGATCACGCCCTCCGCGATCAGCCGTTCGCCGTAGAGGTGCGAAATCGGCGGATGCTGCCGGATTGCCGCGTACATCAACGGCTGGGTGAAGCTCGGCTCGTCGCCTTCGTTGTGGCCGAAGCGGCGATAGCACCACATGTCGATGACGATGTCGCGGCCAAAGCGCTGACGGAATTCGATCGCGAGCTTGCAGCAGAAGGTCACCGCTTCCGGATCGTCGCCGTTGACGTGCAGGATCGGCGCCTGAATGCCCTTGGCGACGTCCGACGGATAAGGCGACGAACGGCCGAACTGCGGGCTGGTGGTGAAGCCGACCTGATTGTTGACGATGAAATGGATCGCTCCGCCGGTGCCATAGCCCGGCAGGCCGGAGAAGCTCAGGCATTCCCAAACCACGCCCTGGCCCGCGAAGGCGGCATCGCCGTGGAGCAGGATCGGAAGCACGGTCTTGCCATGCTTGTCGCCATTGACCGTCTGCACCGCGCGCGCCTTGCCCAGCACAACGGGATCGACGGCCTCGAGGTGCGACGGGTTCGGCAGCAGCGACAGATGCACTGTGTTGCCGTCGAACTCCCGGTCGGACGAAGTGCCGAGGTGATATTTCACATCGCCGGATCCGCCGACGTCGGCCGGGTTGGTTGCACCGCCGGCGAATTCGCTGAAGATCGCGCGATAGGGCTTGCCCATGACGTTCGACAGCACGTTCAGGCGCCCACGGTGGGCCATGCCTATGTCGATCTCAACGATGCCAAGCTGGCCGCCATATTTGATGACAGCTTCAAGCGCCGGAATCGCGCTTTCGCCGCCATCAAGGCCGAAGCGCTTGGTGCCGACATATTTGCGGGCGAGGAACTTCTCCCAGGTCTCCGCCTCGATGACCTTGGCAAGAATTGCCTGCTTGCCCTCCGGCGTGAACTGGATCGCGGCATCCTTGCCCTCGATGCGCTCCTGCAGAAAACGGCGCTCATCAAGGTCGTTGATGTGCATATATTCGATGCCGACGCTGCCGCAGTAATTGGCCTGCAGCACCGCAACGATCTCGCGGACGCTGGCCTGCTGCAACCCGAGTGCTCCGCCCAGCCAGACCGGGCGGTCGAGGTCCTTGTCGCCGAAGCCGTGATAGGCGGGGGTCAGATCGGCCGGCAGCTCGCG